>JBFIEB010000004.1:0-29509 GCA_041603555.1 Vicingaceae bacterium | reverse complement strand
TTTATCAATCCAGTAGGATTTGGTATTCAAAAAATGCAAGCAATGAGATCATGCATGTGGGCTGGTATCCCGATGCTGGAACCAGGACATTCTTTATTGTCTACTAAAGCTAAGGTGAAGTTAAGGGTAGAAAAGCCTTATGCCAGCTTCACTACTGCTTCTTTAACCAATGGAGGGCTTCCTATGTATGAATTTGATATGACGGGAATGCAGGTAGAATTAGGAAATGGAATAGCCATGGATTCTGCTTTAGCATTAATTAATGTGGTACCTAATCCTTATTATGCTTTTTCTTTGTATGAAACGGGACCGCTGGATAATAGAATTAAAATTACCAATTTGCCTGAAGAATGTACCATCTCTATTTACAATATAAATGGAACATTAATGAGGCGATACCAAAAAGCAGATCCTAAAACGAGCTTGGATTGGGATTTAAAAAATCACGTAGATATTCCTATTGCAACAGGGGTTTACCTTATCCATGTTAAAGTTCCGGGTATTGGTGAACGAACCCTTAAGTGGTATGGTGTAATGAAACCTACTGATTTAAATGGATTTTAAAAAGCTGGAAATTGAAAACAGAAGTGAGTTTATCGATAGGCTTGCTGCTGTTTTTCCGGTAATTAAACCAAACTTTCCTCTAAAGCGGGTAATTTGATGGCGATAATAGATTGATGAAAGACATTAAGTTCCTCTAAAAATTTAGCTTTGTAGCTTTCTGTTTCTTCTTTCATCTCTTTAATCTGTTCCTCATAATAGTTAACTCCCAAAAGAAGATTAGCCTTAAATGTTTCAAAGTATTTAATCTTTTTTGTATTTAATGATTGCAAGGATTCATTGATTTCTTTTTTCAAATAATCAATATACATTCCCATCTCCTTGATATACATATTCGGTCGGTAGGTGCTGTTAAGCACATTCCGTTTTGCGTAAATGTGTTCAATCATTTCTTGCAGTGTAGATTTTTTAGAAAAATACGCCATATTTGGTCCTGGGCAAACCGAAATACCCTTCCCATCAGATTTTTTTAAGATGTCATTCACTATATAAGCTGTCATTACTAAACCTGTGCATAAACATGTTTTTACGGTAATTTTATCATATTGTCTTTTATACTCTTCTGGCGAAACCTTTTTAAGGTCAAGCTCTTGTATTTTTAGTTTTTGGTATTGTTTTGAAGCCAAACAAATTGGCCTATCCGTAAATTCAGTATTATATAATTTTAAAAATTGACTTGGGCAAGAACTTCCAGGTGTTCCATTTTTAATATTTTCGTCTCTTTCAACATCTTTTGTATTTCCTTTTAATGTATTAAAAGGAACACCAATTGGTGAAACGTCTCCTAAATACAAATCATTTACTTCAGCATCCTGAAGCAACCTAAATGTTTGTGTATCTACATTAACTGCTTCCGGCACCAATAAAAAAGGCGTTCCCCATCCAACTCTATCTATTTGATAATGATCTAATAAAAATTGGTGTTCATTCGCTGTTCCAACCCCTCCTTGTGCAGTAATATAAATTGGCAAAGGTTTGGAGAGCTTTTTTTTCCCCATGCCCTCTAAGGCAAGGTTTAAAATTTCATGAACATGTTCAATTAATTCGTGTTTATGTTGTTTGAATTCTTCCAATATAGGTCCCATTAAATAACCATCAGTTGCAAAAGCATGTCCTCCACAATTCAATCCAGATTCTATCCTATATTCCGTTACCCAAATCCCTTTTTTTGCTAAAAATTTTCCTTGTATTAAAGCAGAACGATAATCGCTTACCTTTAGAATAACCTTTTTATTTACTTCTCCTTTTTTATTGGGAAAAAAATCTTTAAAATTAGAAATATAGCTATATAACCTCGGGCTTAAGCCTGCAGATAAGACTATCCCAGAATCTAAATCACTTTTGGCAAATCCTCTTAATGCAGCATGAGCATCGTTCATTTCTTGAGGTAATTTTTCTCCTGTTTTTGTGTAATTTGCTTTATCCAACTTGGTCATTATATTTACATCAATTGCTCCAGGGACTATATTGTCTCTCAACCATTGTTGGATTTTTTCAACAACAGAAGAATCCGTTTCTTCCATCATCCTGTTATACTCTTTTTTAAGGTCACTAAAGTCAGGGAGCATTTCAAAATACTTGGTCAATTCACTCCCCTTTTCAAAAGAGGCATTTTTTAATTCCTGAAATTTCTTCTTCACTATTCTGTTCATCAAATTAAGATACAAGGTAGTTCTATTTGCTCTTCTGTCCTTGTCATCTTTATCTACTGGTTTAAAGGGGATGTTAAGTTTTTTACAATAAAATTCTCGCATTCTCTCCAGCAATGAATCATCTCCAAGTGAAATAACTGATGCAATCCCATAAGGAGCAACCTTGAAGGGTGTGTCAATAGTGAACCCAATTCCCATTACTGGTATATGAAAAGTATGCGTTTTTTTCATGTTCTAAAAATGATAAAAAAATATCGTTGGCAAATATACTTAACTTAAATGATTATTTACGTTGATTGTGCAGTAAAACCTCTGAAATCCTTATGTTTATCAAAATAATCAGCAACAATGTTTTTTTCGTGTGTTTTTCTCCAATAAATTTAGCTTATTAGTATATTTGGCGAATTATAAAGATATTGTGAATATGAAAAAAGTAATTTTAAGTTTTGTTATAGTGTCTCTTATTCTGTTAACATCTTGTGGTGGCAACGAAAACACCATAACTGATGATGGCACTCAAAACAACACTTTAAACGAAGCAAATGGAAGTCGTTTGGATTTTGCAATTTCTGAAAAGTATAACTCTTTAGATCCTATCAATATTACGAATGTAAACTCATGGCACATTGCAAGCCAAATTTATGAATCTTTACTTCGTTTCGATGAAAATGATTTATCAATCCAGCCACTTTTAGCAGAATCTTGGACAGTTAGTGATGATAATTTAGTACTCACTATTCAATTAAAAAAAGGAGTTTATTTTCAGGACAATACTTGTTTTGAGGGTGGAAAAGGAAGAGAATTTAAATCATCAGACGTTATTTATACTTTTGAAAGAATCTACTCAAAAGCATCTGAAAACTATTCCTATACCTTGTTTAAAGGCTTGATAAAAGGTGGAGAAGATTATAAAACATTAGGAGGTGAGATTTCAGGATTAAAAGCAATTGATGATTATTCGATTGAAATTACATTATCAAATCCTTCCGCTAATTTCTTGGATCTTTTAGCAACCATAAGCTCTGGTATTATCCCCAAAGAGGCAGTAGAAAAAAACCAAATAGTTGGTACTGGCCCGTTTGTTTATGATAAAGCTAATGATAAAGAGCAGTCTTTGGTTTTGGTAAAAAACCAGAATTATCATCTTTCAGATGAAAAAGGAAATAAGTTGCCTTATTTAGGGTCAGTTGCATTTAGCTATGTTAAACCTGGTCAAGACCAATTAGATTTATTCATGAACGATAAACTTGATATTATTACTGGGTTACCTCCAGAATCTATCAAAGAAATTGTAGAATCACAAATTGCTGACTTTCAAGATAAGCCTGTAAAATATGTTTTAGGAAGATATCCACAGGTATCAACTTCTTTTTTAAACCTTAATACATCTATTGCTCCATTCAATAACTTAAAAGTTCGCCAAGCTTTAAATATGGCGATTAATAAATCTAAAATAGTAGATGATGTTTTAAGGGGAGAAGCTTATGGTCCCGGGGAGCATGGGATTGTTCCTTCTGCAATCAAAAATTATGATTTTTCATCTGTTGTTGGTCAAGAGTATGATGTAAATAAAGCCAAAAAACTGTTAGCAGAGGCTGGTTATCCAAATGGCAAAGGATTTCCTACACTAAAATTTGCTACAGGACAAGGAAATACGAGTATTCGTGTTGGGTTAGAAATTCAAAAGCAATTAATGAGGAATCTAAACATTAATGTTGAAATCTCATCATTACAATTAATAGATATTATGGAAATGAATAGTAGGTCTGAGCTTAACATGTCCTTAAATGGTTGGTTGGGAGAATTCCCTGATCCCCTAACTTTTTTATCTTTATTTTATGGGGCTAATTTACCAAGTTCAAATGAAGAAAATTCTTATCCAAATGAATCTCGATATAGAAATGCTGAATTTGATAAGTTATACGAACAGGCATTAGTGACTATAGATACGAAGAAAAGATATGAATTATGCTTAACTGCCGACCAAATAGTTGCTACCGAGGTTCCGGTTATTCCTCTTTGGTATCATGAAAATTATCAATTAATTCAGTCAATAGTAAAAGGTTATCAGCCCAATTCCATGAATATTCAATATTTAACTCATGTTAAAATTGAAGAGTCAAAAGCCGAAGAAAAATAAATTCTTTTTTCCACTAGAATCTCAAATCTACTATTAATCCTTTTTTCCCTTTAGGATTAGTGTCGATATTCGTAATTTGCGTCTTCTTATAAGGGCATAAGCTTTATGTGGTTTAAATTCTCCAGAATAATATTAAAAAATAGGTTGTTTATTCTAATCTTGCTGGGATTGGTAACTGTTTTTATGGGGTACCAAGCTCAATTTGTAAAAATGAGCTACCAACTTGCCCAAATGCTCCCAAAATCTGATAGTACTTACATAGAATACCAAGACTTTAAAAATATGTTTGGTAAAGACGGAAGTATTGTTGTCGTTGGAATAAGTGATGATGAATTATTTAAATTAAAAAATTTTAACGCCTGGTATGATTTAACATATAATATTAAAGCTATTAAAGTTGGTTTTAATATTAATGGAAAGGATACGATTGTTTCTGGTGTAAATGAGGCATTGTCAGTAGCTAATTCGTATACATTAATTAAAAACAAGGCTGAAAAACGTTTTGATTTTGAACAAATCATTAAATCCAAACCTGAAACCCAAAAAGAGCTAGATAGCCTAAAAAGTGTTTTAGCTGATCATCCTTTTTATGAAGGTTTTTTACATACAGATTCTTTTTCGACTTCATTAATTGCAATTACGCTGGATACTAACGTTCTTGACTCAAAATATAGAAATAGCCTGTTTGAAAAAATTGACGAAGAAGTAATGCATTTTCATGAAAAAACTGGTATAGAAGTTTATAAGTCAGGGTTACCATATATTAGGGCTAATTCCACAACAAAGGTTAAGGATGAAATTCAATTATTTTTAATCCTCTCTATTTTAATAACTTCTTTGATTCTTTACTTGTTCTTTAGATCATTTAAGGCTACAATGTATTCTATGCTTGTAGTAAGCGTAGGAGTTATTTGGGCTATCGGTATCCAATCCCTGTTTGGTTACGAAATAACTATTCTTACAGGACTAATTCCTCCATTAATAATAGTAATTGGTATCCCAAATTGTATCTTTTTACTGAATAAATACCATTCTGAATATAAAAATCATGGCAACCAAATTAAAGCACTAAGTAGGGTCATCCGAAAAACAGGAAATGCTATCTTTTTAACCAATACAACAACATCTTTAGGTTTTGCAACTTTTATATTTACTAAAAGTGCTATTCTCATAGAGTTTGGGATATTGGCTGCCATAGATATTTTTGTAGTTTTTGTTCTTTCTATTCTTATTATTCCTATCGTTTTTAGTTTTTTAAACCCTCCAAAAACAAGGCATACAAAACATCTTGAAAACAAATTGATGCTGAAAATAGTAGACTTTTTAGAGTATTTAGTGAAGTACCAAAGAAGAGCTATTTACATTACTACCATTATTGTTGTTGGATTAAGTATTTATGGTGTTTCTAAAATCACTACTACTGGTAATATTATCGATGATTTACCTAAAAATGACCCTATTGTTAATGATCTCAAATTTTTTGAAAAAAGTTTTAACGGTGTTATGCCATTTGAGGTGGTAATTGATACGAAAGAGAAAAACGGTGTTTTTTCAAACAATGGTAAGGCCTTGTATAAAATTCAAAAACTGCAACGAGAATTAACTCAATACCAAGAGTTTTCTAAACCCCTCTCCATAACTGAAGCCATAAAATTTAGCTACCAATCCTACAAAAAAGGAAATTCTAAGTTTTACATTTTGCCTCCTGCAACAGAATTAAAAAAATTAAAAAAATATGTCCAAAAGGATAATCGTAAAAATAATTTTTCAGCATTTATTGATAAGGAAAATCAGATTACAAGAGTAAGTTTTCAAATGGCTGATGTGGGAACAAAAGAAATGGATATTTTACTTGCTGAAATTCAGCCGAAAATAGATTCTATATTTCCTCCGAAGGAATATAATGTGAGCCTAACAGGAACGAGCGTTGTGTTTTTAAAGGGAACTAAGTATTTAATAGAAAATCTATTAACCAGTTTAACGTTAGCCATCATTCTAATTGCTTCTTTAATGTCTGTTTTATTTTCCTCTATTCGTATGGTTCTTGTTTCATTAATTCCTAACTTATTGCCGCTTCTAACTACTGCTGGGTTAATGGGGTTTTTTGGAATTCCAATAAAACCTTCAACCATATTAATATTTAGTATTGCTTTTGGTATTTCGGTAGATGACACCATACACTTTTTAGCTAAATACAGGCAAGAATTAAAACATCACAAATGGAACATACGAGAATCAGTTCATATAGCATTAAGAGAAACTGGAGTTAGTATGATTTATACTTCTATTATTTTATTTTTTGGATTTGGGGTGTTTACAGTCTCCAGTTTTGGAGGAACAGTCGCTTTAGGAATTTTAGTTTCCTTTACTTTGTTGTTTGCAATGATGGCAGATTTAGTATTATTACCATCACTATTATTATCTTTGGATAAAGCTTTGACAACTAAAGCATTTAAAAGAGAGCCGTTAATTGAAATAATAGACGAAGAAGAAGACATAAATTTACATGAATTAAAAGTTAAACCGATTCAACATCAAGAATTAGATTAAATTATAAAAGGAACAAATGAAAGGAATAGTATTAGCCGGAGGCTCTGGTACTCGATTACATCCGTTAACTTTAGCTGTTAGTAAACAACTAATGCCTATTTACGATAAGCCTATGATTTATTACCCTATCTCCATTTTAATGAGGGCTGGTATTAAAGAAATATTAATAATTACAACACCTGAAGATAGCCCTAGCTTTAAAAAATTATTAGGAGATGGAACTCAGTTTGGATGTCAATTTACTTATGCCATCCAAGAAATTCCTAACGGATTAGCACAGGCTTTTGTTATTGGTGAAGATTTTATCGGTGATGATAATGTTGCTTTAATATTAGGAGACAATATTTTTTATGGTACTGGGTTAGACGCTCTATTACTAGAAAACACTAATTCTATTGGTGGAGTTGTTTTCGCTTATCATGTTTCTGATCCTGAAAGATATGGGGTTGTTGAGTTTGATGAAAATCAAAATGCAATTTCAATTGAAGAAAAACCTTCAAATCCCAAATCAAATTATGCCGTTCCTGGTTTATATTTTTATGATAATAGTGTTGTTGAAATAGCAAAAGGGTTAAAACCTAGCCCTCGTGGTGAGTATGAAATAACCGATGTTAATAGTGTTTATTTGAAAAAAGGACAGCTTAAAGTTGGGGTATTAGACAGGGGGACAGCGTGGTTAGATACTGGAACTCACGGGTCATTAATGCAGGCATCACAATATGTCCAAGTTATAGAAGAAAGACAAGGGCTTAAAATAGGGTGCTTGGAAGAAATTGCTTTTGAAAAAGGCTTTATATCTAAAGATGATTTAATCGCTTTAGCGAAACCTTTAATTAAAAGTGGTTATGGAGATTATTTAATGCAAGTAGCAAATGAATCAAGTAATTAGCATTATTTAAATTTATTAAATGGGAGAGAAAACAAACATATTAGTAACTGGGGGAGCAGGGTTTATTGGTAGTGCATTAATTGAAGAACTTATTAAAGAGGCTAATAATTTTGTTGTTGCTGTTGATAATTTACAAACAGGCTCAAAAGATAAATTACCGAAAGCGGAAAATAATAATTTGAAATTTATTCAATGTGATGTAAATCATGAAGGTCAAATAACAAGTGTCTTTCATACCTTTTCTTTCGATTATGTTTTTCACTATGCGGCTTTAGTAGGTGTTAAAAGAACGTTAGAAAATCCAGTAAGTGTATTGAACGATATTGATGGTATTCGTAATATTTTAAATCTATCAAAAAATACAGGAGTAAAAAGAATTATTTATTCTTCTTCTTCTGAAGTTTATGGTGAGCCCGTTGAATACCCTCAAAACGAAGAAACCACCCCCTTAAATTCTAGGTTGCCTTATGCGATTGTTAAAAATATAGGCGAAGCTTTTCTAAAATCTTATCATCAAGAGTTTGGCTTAGACTACACCATCTTTAGGTTTTTTAACACTTACGGTCCTAAACAAGCCAAGGACTTTGTTATCTCTAAGTTTATTAATGCTGCCTTAAACAATAATGATATTACAGTTTATGGGGATGGCTCTCAAACACGAACCTTTTGTTTTATAACAAACAATACAAAAGCCTGTATTGCTGCTGCTTTTGGAGATGAATGTAAAAATAGAACTGTTAATATTGGTAATAACATTGAAACTTCTATACTTGAGCTCGCTCAACTTATTATTAAGCTAACTAATTCTCAATCTGAAATAAAGCATTTGCCGCCACTGGAAGAAGGAGATATGACAAGGAGAAATCCCGATATTACCATTATGAAAGGGCTATTAAATGAAGAACTTATTCCTCTAGAAAAAGGCTTAGAAAAACTTTTACAAGACACTTCTTTTATTGTGTAAATGAAATGCAAAAAATCTTAGATTATATTGCGCTTGTTGATGAAACTTTAAAATCCACTTCTTTAAAAAAAGCTCCCGCTGAATTATATAAGCCAATCGGCTATACACTAAGCTTAGGTGGAAAAAGAATTCGCCCTGCACTTTTGCTGTTAGCTAATGATTTATTTGGCGGGAAAAAAGAGAATGCCATTAATGCCGCTTTAGCTATAGAGATTTTTCACAATTTCACTTTAGTTCATGATGACATTATGGATAAGGCTCCTTTAAGAAGAGGGAAAGAACCTGTTTATAAAAAATGGGATACGAATACAGCAATCCTTTCTGGTGATGTAATGCTAATTCAAGCCATTCAATTATTAGGCAAGGGAAACACGACCTCTTTGCCTCAAGTACTAGAAATTTTTAATACTTCTGCTATTCAAGTTTGTGAAGGGCAACAATACGATATGAACTTTGAAACATCTAAAACTGTAGCCATAGATGATTATTTGAAAATGATTGAAATGAAAACTGCAGTTTTACTCGGCTGTAGTTTAAAAATAGGGGCAATAATAGCTGGAGCAAATGATGAAAACTCATCCCACCTTTATGAATTCGGGAAAAATTTAGGTGTCGCTTTTCAGCTAATGGATGATGTGTTGGATTTATATGGTGATCCTGATAAATTTGGAAAACGAGTTGGTGGAGATATTATCGCCAATAAAAAAACCTACCTCCTTTTAAAGGCCATGGAAATTGCCTCAGGAAAAACTGGAAAAGATTTAGAGTTTTGTTTAAACTCTACAGTTTTGGATAATGATTCAAAAGTGGAAAAAGTAAAAGCAATATTTAATACCCTTAATATTAAACAATTGGCGATGGATGAGATGAATTTATTTTACAACACTGCCATTTCTCATTTAGACAGCATTGATGCTCCATTAGGAAAAAAACAAATTTTTGAAGATTTTGCAAAGAGCTTAATGAATCGAGAGAATTAATCTATGAAATACAAAAAGCACATCTTTGTATGTATTAATGAAAGAGAAACTACTGCCCCAAGAAAAAGTTGTGGAGAGGCAACAGGAATGGCGATAGCACAACGATTTAAAGAATTAATTCAAAAGCATAAACTACGGGTGTCTGTTAGGGTACAACGAACAAGTTGTTTCGATTTTTGTGAACACGGGCCAATTGCCGTGATTTATCCGGAAGGTGTTTTCTATAAAAATTTGTGCGTGAATAGTGTGGGCGAAGTATTTGATAGTCATATTTTAAATAATATTCCGGTGGAAGAATTACAATTAAAATTTCCGAAAAATGAGTGATCACTTCCCTTCTCTGAGTGAATTATCAGCTTATTATCACCGAATTGATTTGTTGGAAAAAGTAGTTGAACAGGTTAAAAAAGATTTTAATTGGTTTAATTTTGAAATCATTTTTACAGGTGAAAAAGAAAGTCCTTACCAAGAACTTTATCAGCAAATTTTACCACTAATTGATAGCCTACTAAATGATGACTATCCTAAGTTAATGTCGATGCTTTATCGAATTGATATAGATGAAGATTTTTTAAACAGACAATTAAAAGAAAGTGCTCAGGCTGACACAGATGAAGTAATAACAGATTTAATAATTAAAAGAGAATTACAAAAAGTAATTATTAGAGGCATGTATAATTCTAAAAATTAGCTCCTTTTATCAATTAAACCCTACCGTATTTAAAGTGAATGTTGGAAGTTTGGTGCAAAAGGGCTATTTTACATTAAAATTTGTATTTGAACATTTTTCGAAATATTGTTGTTTTATTTTTTGTCTGCTTACAGCTTTTTGCTTTAGCACAACAACCTTCTTTTAAAAATATCAAATCAATAGAAAGTCCTTATCTTCAATTCAATGACATCGTTGAATTCCGAGGGAAAATTTTTTTTATAACGAATGAAGGAATCTATCAAAACAAGAACAATAAAATTATAAGTGTAATAAAAAAAGAAAATTTAGCAAAGTTTGTCATGGTTGATAAACACCTTTTTGTATGGTCAATCTATGGTGATTTTTATCATTTTAATAAAAACAAATTGTTTACTATGCCCTTTAATGATGTAGTAAGCAAACGATTAAAAAACAAAATAATTAACAGTGTTATTTACAATGATAGTACATTTTGGATTAGCACTGTTGTTGGTGGAGGGCTAATAAAAATAGATCAATCAAATGAAGAGGTAAAAACCATAGAACTTTTGTCTGAATATCCATACTATGTTGCCAAATTCGGAAAACAATTAATCTCAGGAAATAATTCAACCCCAACCAAAAAAGAACTTGCTATTGATTTTAACAACAACCCCTTTTATATTCCATTAGCAGAAAATTTAAGTTTTTCTAAAACAAATGTGCTAAAATTAAGAGATGGAACATTCATTTTTACAAGACAATATGAGGCTATCCGTTTTAACGGAACAAAAATTATTAATAGGGTTTTTGTAGAAAAAAATATCGAATCTATCTACCAAAGCGCAGATGGAAAAATATGGTTTGCGTTAAATAATGGTGGGGTAATTTGTTTTACTGATGGGAATTTTAATTCTAGTAGTTCTATCAGGTATTTGGGGAATAAAACCGTTATCTCTATTGCACAAGATCGAAAAGGAAATATGTGGTTTGGAACTTCTGGAAATGGAATTTACCTCTACAAAAAAGCTATAGAGTTAACGTATAATTCACCAAAAGTCTTTTCATCAACCAACAAAGAAAAAGAAAAAATTAAAGGTGTTACTATTCTTTCAGAGCTTCCAATTATTGATGAGAACTCAAAAATTCTACGAACTGATGTTTCAAAAAACGACACTATCCCACCAGTTGTTTTTATCAATAATATTAAAATAAATGGAGCCGACACTACTCTTTTAAGCTATTATAATTTAAGCCATTATGAAAACAACCTAGAGATATACATTAGCGGAGTTTTTGGAGGAAAGTCTGAACTTCAGTATAAGTATATTTTAGAAGGAAAAGAACCCAATTGGAATTATACCACTAACACTAGCATGTATTATACCGCTCTAGAGCCCGGTAATTACGTTTTTCAAGTTTTTGCTATGAGCGACAGTGGGGTCTGGAGTAAAATTCCGGCAGTAGTTACCTTTAGTGTTAACGCTCCAATTTACACGAGTTTTTGGTTTTTATTTTCACTCCTCTTTTTAATTGTAGTCATCGTTTTAATTGTCGTTTTTATCAGTAAAAGAAAGGCTGAAAGAAGAAAAATCCTTTTTGAAGAAGGGAAGAGAAAAGTGTTGGTTTCAGAACTACATGCACTTCGATCTCAAATGAATCCTCATTTTATTTTTAACACATTAAGTTCCATTCAAAGTTTTATTACTAAAAACAATAGTAAAGATGCTGTTAATTATCTTTCTAAGTTTTCTAAATTAATGCGAGGGACACTAGAGAATACACAAAAGCAAAAAATTCCTATTAAAGATGAAATTGAAACCCTTGAGCTTTATATGGATTTAGAAAAACTTCGTTTAAACAATAAGTTTAAATATAATATTATCGTTGATGATAAAATTGATGCCCAGTTTGAAGAAATTCCTCCTATGTTGATTCAGCCTTATGTTGAAAATGCTATTTGGCATGGAATATCTCACAAAATTAATGATGGACTAATTAGGATTTCCTTTAAATTAGAAAATGAAAACTTGCTAAAATGTGAAATAGAAGATGATGGTATTGGAAGAGAAAAAGCAATAGAAATAAACAAAGAACAAAAGAAAAACAAATCTTTAGGAATGAGTATTACTAAGGATAGATTAGAAATAATCAATTCATTAAAAAATAGTAAACTCAATATAAATATTATTGATTTGAAAGAAAATAATACCCCTACTGGAACAAAAATTGAACTTTTTATTCCGTTAGATTAAAAATGAAGCGATGTATAAAACAATAATTGTAGATGACGAAAAAGGATGTCGGGATTCTTTAGAAAATTTGTTAAATGACATTCCACAAATTAGTATAGTTGCAAAAGTTGATACAATAGTATTAGCTCAAGAAGCTATTAATAATTTACATCCGCAATTAGTATTTTTAGATATAGAAATGCCTGGTGGAACTGGTTTTGAATTACTCGAAAAAATAAGCCCATTTAATTTTGATGTTATTTTTACAACTGCGTTTGATCAATACGCTATTAAAGCGATTAAATATAGTGCCCTTGATTATTTATTAAAGCCTGTAGATCCTACAGAATTAGAAGAAGCCGTTAATCGTTTTACAAGCAAAAAACATGACCAAGATTTAATAAACAACAAATTCAAAACATTACTCAATAATATTAGTAGTGAAACTACTCACCAAAAAATTGCAATACCAGACGGAGAGGGGTTAAATTTTATAAAAATTACTGACATCATTCGTTTTCAATCTGACGGTAGCTATACTTATATGTACAAAGTCGGAAATCAAAAACCGACATTAATTTCTAAGCCTATTGGCGATTACCAAGAAATGTTAACAAATGAGCCTTTTGTTAGAGTTCATCGTTCGCACCTAATAAACTTACAGCACGTTGCAAAATATGTAAAAGGAGAAGGGGGCTATGCTGTAATGAGTGATGATTCAAAAGTAGAAGTATCGCGGAGAAAAAAGGCTGACTTTATTGAAGCACTTTCTTCCCTTTAGAAGCTTTATTTTTGAACAATGCATTTAAAAATATAGTGGCAATAACAATGATTGTTCCCATATAAAACCCATAAGACATTGTTTCGCTTTCAGGCCATATTAACAAGGCTAAAATAATGGAATAGATAGGCTCCAAATTGACTGAAATAGTAACTGTATATGGTGATATTTTTTTCATTACCTCAACACTTACAATAAATGCAAAGGCTGTGCATACGGTTCCTAAAATAATTAACCATTTTAAATCTTCTATTGGAATGGAAAACTGGCTAACATCTGCCTTTGTAGTAATTAGTAAATAGATTGAGATAATAATAAATGCGCCTAATAACTCGTAAAAAGAAATTAGTTTAGCCTTGGTTTCTTTAATTAAAATACCATTAATTACTGTAAACCATGAAGCTAAGGCCGCAGATACAACGCTTAAAATCATTCCAACTAAATACTTAAATTCAAAGCTGAAAATAAAATAAAGTCCTAGAATAATTAGTACCCCAAAAATCAGTTCATAAGTTTTAATTTTTCGTTTAAAATACAACGGTTCTATTATAGAGGTAAACAACGTGCTACTAGAAAAACAAACCAACGCTACAGAAACATTAGATTGCTTAATTGCTTCAAAAAATGTTACCCAATGAACAGCAATTATACCTCCTACCAACAAAGTTTTTATCAAGTGTCTTTTGGTAATTTTTAAAGAGTAGTTTGTAATTGCGAAGTAAATAAGTAGTCCGATTACTGCAATAGCAAGCCTATACCACACCAATAAATACGAGTCTGCGGTAATTAGTTTCCCTAAAATACCTGTTAACCCAAATATTACAACAATAATATGTAACCAAATATGATATTTATATTTTGATATCATGAGCGCCCAAATGTAAATCAAAAAGCAATACGAAAATCAATAACTTTTCAATTAACTGTTAATTCTTAAAAGGTGTATATTTGAATTAACCAAATGGTCCTTTTTATGAAATTATTTGTTCAAAATATTATAATAGTATGTGCTCTCATGTTCATAATGTCTTGTGGTGAAAAAGGTTCTTATTACGAACAAATTACTAAAGAAAAATCCATTACCTCTCGTATAGTAGATTTAAATAAAACAATTGATGAAATCAGAATTCAAGAAAACGGGACTCTTATAAAAGATGGTATTAACATTATTAAATATGTGTATTATATTGGGGATGGAGACACTTATATCGTTTCTTATTTATTTGATGAAAAGGGGTGTTTTGAGATAGGGTTAAAATCTTATTTCGGATTAGAAGAAGATACGAAAAATGTTCTTGAAGGATTTAAAACTGAGATTAATTCATCCGAATTTATTCTTGCCTCTGATGATAATTATCTTTACAGATGGCTCAATGCTAATAAATCTGTTTCCATAGAGATAGATTATAAAGATACTTCTAGGGGATTATTAGTGGTTTCAATTTTTGCAAATGAGTAATTAATCTTCAGGTTGTTCTTTATCTTCCTCTTCAATTTCTGTTACACCTCCTGAGATAATAAATTTCATAATATCTGCAGAAGATCCATTTATTGGTGTAACATTTTCTTTAGGAACAATCAATAAGTTTCCGGTAACAGCATAAGAAAAAGGAATATAGACACCAATCTTATCTTTAGATATTCCTAGATGAGTAAGATCTCTTTGTGTAATAAATCCTATTCGTTCAACCTCTCCTTCCATTTTTACCAAAACAGGTTCTGTAAATCTTTTTTTCTTACCTACAAAAGCGGAAAGCAAATCTTTAACTGAACTATAAATAATTTTTATAAGCGGAACTCTATCAAGTAATTTTTCAAGTTTTAAAATTCGTCTAACTATTAATGTTCCTCCTAAAAAACCTACCCCTGTTACAACAGCCAAAATAATTAAAAGACCTAACCCTGGAAACTTAACCGGAACTATCCCATCCACAATCACAACTGCCTCCACTACCACATAAATAGTTGCTGAGATTGGAACCAAATACAATAATCCTTGTAAAAAATAACCTAAAAGTCTTTTCATGTTATAAATTTTCTAATTCTACTTGCAGTTTTTTGGATAAAGAATTCACTATTAAAGTATATGAATCATCTATTAATTGATAAATCATTTGATCAGCAACATCTTTCTTAATATAAACACTATTCCAGTGTTGTTTATTCATATGATATCCGGGTTTTATTCCTGCAAGCTTTTCTCGTAATTCAATGGCTTTTTCCGGATCACACTTTAAATTAATAAAGGCAAAATCTTCAACGCTTGTTAAAGCAAACATTTTGTTCATTACTTTAAATACCAATGTTGTTTCATCAAAAGGGAAACCCTCTGTAACTCCTTTTTTAGAAATACAGTAATTTCTATATTCTTCTATATTCATTTATACTTATATGGAAGAACTGTTGAGTACTTATCTTTAGAAATAACAATCATAGAGTGCATATTTCTAATTTCTGGTATGGGGGTTAATTTTTCTTTTACTAAGGTGTCAAATGCAGTAATATCCTGTACAACGATCTTCAAGAGATAATCCGCTTGTCCTGTAACATTATAACATTCCATTACCTCATCTATTTCATGAATTTGATCTATAAAATTATTAATAGCATTATCTCTTTGTCTAATCAATGATATTTGCATAAAAGCAGCAATGCCAAGGTTCAATTTTGATTCATTTACCAAAGCATGATAGCTTTGAATAAATTCATTGTTTTCTAACTTTTTAACTCTTTCTAAAGTTGGCGCAGGAGATAATCCAATATCTTTGGAAAGCTGAAGATTTGTAATCTTCCCATTCTCTTGAAGTCTTTTTAAAATACTTAAATCTAATTCATCTAATTTCATCTTTTTATCCTTTAGTTAGAATATTCTTTCAAAAAAATAAAATTAACGAAATAAAAATTGGTCGTGCTTCTTTTTTAATAAAAACTAATCCTCTATTTGAAACAAAAGAGGTTTACTTGGGGAAGCATCATTTTCAAAACTAGCTATCTGAATGTTTAAAAAATAGGTTCCGTCAGAAATGTTGTTTGGAACATAAATTAGTTCTGTAATTGTCCGCTGAATCTGAGTGTTTTTAGGATATTCCCAAAAAGTATGATGTGATATTAATGCTCCCCCATCCTCTTCTTTATCAATTGAAGGAGTATCAATTAGTAAATGTTCTATCCCATTGTCAATTAAAAACTGAACAGCTTGATAATCAATAAAGGTTGGGTTAGTTTTAGAATATTGCATGGACAATTTAGCATTATTATTAGGTAGTGTTCTTATTACAATAGCATTTGTTTTATTGTTCTGCCAAACATTTTTTATTTGATCTAATGTTATTATACAATCGCTCCCTTGTTCTTCTGGAGTAATACTTACCACATTGGCTAAAAAGAAAAATTCTTTTAAACAGTTATTAATAGTATGGTTTTCCTTGCTAATATGACCAACACATTCAGTATGTGTTCCATTTCCATGGGGATTAAAAAAGATGTTTCTAAAATTTACATTTCCGCCCTGATTAACATCTCCGATAAAATGTTCAGTCATTACAGGTTCAAATCTTGGGGCATCAACATACCAAGCAGTTGGATTTGATTTGTCCGCTTTTAATGGAATGGAAATATCTAATGGTTTTGATAAATTTATTTGGTAGTTTTTATTGTTATGTTGAATTGTTGTAATCATCTATACATAAAATAAATCCGAAGCTATTTTGTCAGCAATTAAAATTCCCTTATCGGTTAATATTAACTTATTATTTATTTGTTGAAGATAAGAAGAATTTAAATATTGTTTTAATTCATTGTTAAAATGACTGTTAATTTTATCATTAAAATTATTCTTAATGTAGTCTAATTTAACGCCCCAAATGGTTCGTAAACTCATTAAAATGTATTCATTGTATGCGGTTGTTGTATTTATTGTTTCCTCTTCAAAATAAATCTGATTTTTTTTTATTGCATTAATGTATTTAGTGTTATTTGATACATTCCAAAATCGTTTATTTTTTATGTATGAATGAGCTGAAGGTCCAAACCCTAAATATTCTTCTCCTCTCCAATAATTACTATTATGTAAAGAATAATAGTTCGGCTTTCCAAAATTAGAAATTTCATATTGGGTTAACCCATATTCTTTTGTTTTTAAGATCAAGGCTTTGAAATAATCTATTATTTTTTCCTCATCTAGGTTTGGTGTTTGACCTATTTTTATTTGATAAGCTAACGCTGTTTTTGCTTCTATTGTTAAATTATATGCCGAAAGATGAGGAATACTAAATTCTTTTACTTTTTGTAAATTACTTAACCATATTTTATCTGATGATAATGGAGAGCCATAGATTAGGTCAATGGTAATATTATCAAACCCTGCATCTTGACTTGTTTTGATACTAGTTTCTGCCTCATTTGAATTGTGGGCTCGATTAAAAAATTTCAATTCATCGTTGTTAAAGGATTGTACTCCGATACTTAATCGATTAATCCTTGCCTTATTAAATAAACTTAGTTTGTTTCGTGAAACATCGTCTGGATTGCATTCTATGGTAAATTCTATCTTATCTGCAACATTATAATTTTTATAGATGGCTCCCACTATTAAGTTCAAATCAGCCTCTTCTAACAATGAGGGGGTTCCTCCTCCAAAATAGACCGTATTTATTTGGGTTGTTAGTAAGGTTTTTCTGTTTTCAATTTCTTTAATAAGAGATTGAATTAAATCCGATTTATGTTTTAAGGAAGTAGAAAAATGAAAATCACAATAACTGCAACTTTGTTTACAGAAAGGAATATGAACATAGATTCCTGCCAAAATTTTTATTTATTTAGCACTATCCTAAATGTAGTCCCAGCCGCATCTGATTGTTTCACAAAGATTTTTCCTTCATGATAATTTTCAATTATTCGTTTTACTAAAGAAAGTCCTAATCCCCAGCCCCTTTGTTTTGTTGTAAACCCAGGTTCAAAAATAGTTTTATGTTTAGCCCTTGGTATACCTATTCCCGTATCAGTAATATCTATATAAACAAACTGGCTTTGGTCAGTAATATAAATATCGATATTCCCTTCCCCCTTCATTGCATCAACAGCATTTTTTATAAGATTTTCAAAAACCCAACTAAATAATGATGGGTTTAATTTTGCTCGAATTTCAACGTTGTTTTGGGTAGTAAATGAAACATTTACTTTTTTTGAAATTCGTACTCGTAAATAATCTAGCGTATTATTTATTACTTCATTTAAACTTTCTTGCTCAAGTTTTGGAACCGAGCCAATTTTAGAAAACCTTTCTGTAATAATTTCTAATCTTGTTATGTCTTTAGATAACTCATTGATTGTGTTTTCATCAACATCTTTAAGCTTTAAATACTCTACCCAAGCAATTAAAGATGACAAAGGAGTTCCTAGTTGGTGGGCCGTTTCTTTAGCCATCCCAACCCAAACCTGATTTTGCTCCACTTTCCGTGAAGTGCTAAATAAGTAATAAGAAATCAACAAAAACAGTGCTATTATAAAAATTTGAAAGAAAGGATAATACTTTAATTGCTGTAATAATTTTGAATCTTTATAGAAAATATAGTTAACGGTTTGCTTGTTAATAGTAACAGCTATAGGTTCATTCTGCTCTCGCATGTCGGAAATTGTGGCCATTAAAAAATCTTGACTGATTCCTGTTTTTCCACCTTCTAAGTTACCATATTCTATAATTTCAGTTTGCGTACTATCTGTGTAAATTACTGGCACAGAAGCCGAATTGATTACTATTTCCGATATAAATGACTGTATTAAATCATCCAAAACTATTTTTAATTCAGAGAAAATCTTAGAATCTTTATAGTATAGTTTTTGCTTAAACGTATATCCTGGAATATGATAAACTAGGTCAATAGGCTCATTACTACTACTTTTCATTTTTTCAAGTTCATCCCTTAAAAATTGGGCAGTATCAACCCCTTCCTCAATATCAAAATTCCTATTATTTACAATGTTTTCTTTTTCATCAATAACAATAACAGGGATAGTTGTATTTCTTGAAAGAATATCTAAATAAAATGTTAAGTCACTATGGTTATTGGATGTTGCAGCTCGTTTATTGGCCTCTGCCCAAAGTTCAATCTTATTTCGTTCCTCGTCAGAGATTTTATGGAACAATTCTCCTGTATAACTTACTAATGAAGCTTTATTTTGAATGGCTTCTGCCCACAGCTGAACTTTTTTACGCTCTTCCGTTTCAATTTTTTTTACTAAAATATTAGTATACCAAAGCGATGCTACAATAATTAAAATTGCAGCTCCTGCCAGCAGCAGTTTCCATCGTTGTTTTTTAGAATAAATATTCAAGTTAAATGCTTGTATTTGCCTTTTATGCACTCAAAAGACGCTCGAAAATAGGAAATAGTTGTAAATAAGATAGCTTTTTTAGTGTTTTAATGCTTAACAATCCTAAAGCTCTTTTGATTTGAATCTGAAATCACTTTAATAAAATAGAGCCCTTGGTTAAAATTGTCTAATCTAATTTGGAATTCCTTTTGGTTTTTAAAAATTCTAGCGTGTAGTCTTTTCCCTAATAAATCATAAACATAAACAGTTAATTGCTTTTCTATACTATTGGATTTGAAATGAAAAAACTCATTATGATAAAACCCCTTCCATTCATGGTCAGCTTGACTTTCGGAAACCCCAACGTTCGCAGGAAGAGATGCCTTAATGGTAATTGGCAAATGATCAGACATATAATATAGTGCATTAATAACATTTGCTGGGGCTGAAGTATTTGCTGGGGCAGCATTAATCGATTTATTAAAGTGATTTCCATCATTTCCAACTGCTTTATAAGAATTAGGAATATAGGTTAGCCCTTCTGTTCCAGATAATAAATCATTATTAAAAAATATAAAATCAAACCGGTCATCCATCCCGCCAAAAGACCCTCCGTCAGGCAAACTCCCAAGCCTCGTGCTCTGTGTGTGAACAGATGAATAGGCTGAATTATTATTCCATGCTCCTGGAGTTGAAATTGGATCTAGGAGCAACACATTGCCACCGTTTAAAATTGTGTTATAAGCTGCCTCTGAGCTAGTGTATAAATTAAAATCCCCTCCCAGGATTACGTTTTCAATGTTTGTTCTTGTATCCATATAATTTTTCAAAGTAACAGCTTCTTGATTACGCTGTTGTTCATTAGCAGCCCCTGTACTGGCTTTTAAATGAGCCATATAACAGTAAATAAAAGTAGTATCTGATGAGGCTGATAAACCAGGGTAATAATATAGAACATATTCACTTATGTTTCTTAATACAGTTGCTATTTCAAATTGACTGTATAAAACAAGCTTATCTGAATTATAAAACAACATATTGTCTGTGTCTGGACCATTAATGTAATTCGCTTTTTGATAATAAGTTATTGCGCCAACATTAAGGGCATTATTTAGAATTGTTGTTGCTCCTGTAGATGATGTTAATTCAGTAATCATAAAAATATCAGGCTTAATATACTGAATTATAGGTTTTAAAGTGTCTGCTTTTGTTGGACTTGAAACAGGATAGTTTAAAATATTATATGATAAAACCGTTAAAGTGTCTTGTGATTTTATAGTCTCCATAAAAAATAGAAACAGAATTAATAACAGTTTTTGAATTAAGTTCATAGAAATTTATTTTTCCTTAATTAAAAACAAATATACAGGAAAGTGGTCACTATAGCCTCCAATATAAGCTCCTGCTGCAAATGTTCTATGTGGGTACCCTTTATATTTTCCTGCGGATTGTTTTAGAAATGCCTTATCAAAAATCTTAGCTTTATAATATTTATATGAAGAATAATCTTCTCCAACCAAAGAAGGGGTAATTAATATTTGATCAAATAAATTCCAAGCATCCCTATAGGCCAATGTTCCTATTCCTTTTTTATAATAACTTTCCCAAGGATTGAACATGTTGTCTTCCTTAATTTCTTCTATTTTTCCTACTCCTTTTAAATGCTCTTTGATGGTAATGTCTATGGGGTCATCATTTAAGTCTCCCATGTAAAAAATTTTTGCATTAGGCTCTACCCCTTGAATAGAATCAATTATCATTTTTCCTAAATCTGCTGCTGATTGTCTTCTTGGTCTACTTCTTTTTTCTCCACCTCTACGAGATGGCCAATGCGTTACTATTATATGCACTTTTTCACCATTCAAATAACCACTAACCAATAGTTGGTCTCTAGTAAAAAAAGTAGTGTCTATGCCTCTTAACGATATGCTTCTACTAGACTCTAGCTTAAAATATGCTGGATTATAGATAAGACCCACATCAATTCCTCTTTTATCAGGAGAATCGTAATGTACAACTTTATAACCTCTGCCTTTAAGTTTTTCCGTTTTTACTAAGTCTTCCAGAACCGATTTATTTTCAACTTCTGAAACCCCCAAAATAGCAACCCCATCAGGAGTTCCCTCAATACCCAATTCGGCAATCACTTTTGATAGATTTACCAATTTCTCTTTATATCTTTCTGATGACCAGCCTTTCTGTCCTTTAGGCGTAAAATCATCTCGTAAAATTTTATTAGTATCAGGGTCTATTACCGTATCAAATAGGTTTTCTAGATTATAGAACCCCACACAAGATATTAAATAATCATTATTTTCTTCTTGTGAAAAAGCAATGTTTGCAAGAATTAAACATGAAAACAAATAAGCTAAAGTGGTTTTTTTCATAAAATAGTTTTTTACAAAGTAAGGGAATTAAGAACTAACAATTTTAAAGCATTGTTTATTAAAGCTATTCCTGTTATTTCTTTAAATGAATTTCCCCTTTTTATTTCCTGCAATTTCTCGTACTTTTAAATTCCTTAAATAGTAAGCATGTCTATTAAAATAAATTCCTTCGAAGAATATCAAAAGCAGCATCAACAAAGTGTTGAAAATCCTGAGCAGTTTTGGGAAAATATAGCCAACACATTTACATGGCGAAAAAAATGGGACAAAACATTAGAATGGGATTTTGAGAAGCCAGACATAAAATGGTTTATCAATGGAAAGCTCAATATTACAGAAAATTGCTTGGACAGGCATTTAGAATTAAGAGGAAATCAAACGGCAATTCTATGGGAGCCCAACAATCCAAATGATGAGGTCATTAAATTAACCTATGTCGAGCTCCATCAAAAAGTGTGTGAATTTGCCAATGTTTTAAAAAACAATGGAGCAAAAAAAGGCGATAGAATTTGTTTGTATATGCCTATGGTGCCTGAATTGGCAATTGCCGTTTTAGCATGCGCAAGAATTGGCGCTATTCATTCTGTTGTTTTTGCAGGTTTTTCCGCAAAAGCATTAGCTGATAGAATTAACGATGCTACCTGTAATATTATATTGTCTTCGGACGAATCTTATAGGGGAGATAAGATTATTCCTATAAAAAAATTAGTTGATGAAGCGCTGAAAAACTGTCCATCTATTCAAAAAAATATTGTATTAAAAAGAACTGGCGCTGAAGTGCAAATGAAAGAAGAAAGAGATGTTTGGTGGCATGAAGAACTCGAAAAAGTAAATTCAGATTGTGAAGCAGAAGAAATGGACGCTGAAGATGAGTTGTTTATTTTATATACATCTGGTTCAACAGGGCAACCAAAAGGAGTTGTTCATACTACTGGTGGATATATGGTTTATACCAATTATAGTTTCCAAAATGTGTTTCAATACACCGAAGGAGATGTTTATTGGTGTACGGCTGATATTGGTTGGATAACTGGCCATTCGTATATTGTTTATGGTCCACTTTTAGCTGGGGCGACTACGGTTATGTTTGAAGGAATCCCTACTTGGCCAGATGCTGGTCGTTTTTGGGAAATCGTAGATAAACATCAAATCAATATTTTTTACACCGCACCAACAGCAATTAGGGCGCTACAAGCTTGTGATATTAATTTTGTAAATACGCATAAATTAAGCTCACTAAAAGTATTGGGTAGTGTTGGTGAACCAATTAATGAAGAAGCCTGGGAATGGTATCATAAAAACATAGGAAAAGAAAATTGCCCGATAGTCGATACTTGGTGGCAAACCGAAACAGGTGGGATAATGATTTCTCCAATTGCTGGAATTACTCCATTAAAACCAACCTATGCAACTTTCCCATTGCCTGGAATTCAACCTTGTTTAGTTGATCCTGAAGGAAAAGAAATAGATGGAAATGGTGTGGAAGGAAATCTCTGTATAAAATTCCCTTGGCCCTCCATCTTAAGAACAACTTATGGTGATCATCAACGATGTAAAGAGGTTTATTTTTCTACCTACCCTGGAAAATATTTTACAGGTGATGGCTGTAAAAGAGATGAAAATGGAATGTATAGAATTACTGGGAGGGTGGATGATGTTATCAATGTTTCTGGGCACAGAATAGGAACAGCAGAAGTTGAGGATGCATTGAACACCCATAAAGACGTTGTTGAAACAGCTGTTGTTGGTTTTCCTCATGACATTAAAGGACAAGGAATTTATGCTTATGCTATCTGTGCCCGCGAAGTAAATGAAGAAGAATTACGCAAGGAATTATTAGTACAAATCACTCAAGAGATTGGTCCTATTGCAAAACCAGATAAAATACAAATTGTTAGTGGTTTGCCTAAAACCAGATCGGGAAAAATAATGCGTAGAATTTTAAGAAAAATTGCTGAAGGAGATTCTTCCAATTTAGGAGATATCAGCACGTTATTAGATCCTACAGTAGTTGAAGAAATTAAAAAGGGAGCAATATAGTTTAGCATTAAGTTAGTTTATATAATTTCCCAGGCAAAGATTTTACCACTCCATTAAATTCTAATTCCAATAAAAGTGACGCTGTTTTGCTCATGGGTAATTTTGCTTCTAAAGAAAGGCTATCTATTGTTGTTTTATCTTTCTGCCCTAATATTCCTGTTATAATTTTTTCCTCTGCAGTAAGTTCAACAAATAATTTAGTTTGATTTTGCTTTGTTTCACTTGCTGCTTTCCAACCCATAATATACTCAATATCTTTAGTAGATTGAATTAAGGCGGCTTTATTCGTTTTAATTAAATTATTACATCCTTCGGATTGCTTGTCGGTTAATTTCCCCGGCAAGGCAAAAACATCTCTATTATAATCATTAGCTAAGTAAGCAGTAATTAACGATCCGCCTTTTTTGCTTGATTCAATTACAATAGTTAAATCCGAAAGACCAGCTATAATTCTATTTCTTTTTGGAAAGTTTTCTCTATCTGGATTTGTTTTGCTTTTATAATCAGATGCCAATCCTCCTTTTTCTAACATTTCTTTTGCCACTGACGCGTGTTGCGAAGGATACAACCTATCAAGACCATGGGCCAAAACACCAACGGTGGATAATTTATTTTTTAAAGCTGCCTTATGTGAGCAAACATCTATTCCATAAGCTAGTCCACTTACAATTAATGGGTTGTGTGGGGCTAGTTCTTCTATTATTTTATTACAAAAATCTTTACCGTAATCGGTGGCTTTCCTTGTTCCAACCACACTAACGACTTTTGGATTATTAAACTCAGTATTCCCCTTAGTGTAAAGAAGAATTGGGCCATCTTCACAATGTAATAAGCGCTTTGGGTAGTTGTCATTCAAATAAAAAAGAGGAAGAATATCATTTGCTTCAATAAATTTTAATTCATCTTCTGCAATGGCAAGCGCTTCGGTTTTATGCTTCATAATTTTATCAGCATTAACCCCTCCAATTCCTGGGATTTTTTCTAAAGCAGCCTTTTTATCATTAAAAACTTGTTCCGAGCTTCCACAATGTGCAATTAGTTTTTTAGCTGTAACATCTCCAATGTTCGGAATAGAAGTAAGTGCAATATGATAAAGTAATTGTCCGTTCATTGTTTTTTAATACCTTAGTCAAAACTAAGAGAATAATTAATTGAAATGAAGATTTTAGGAGTAATTCCTTCTCGATATGCTTCCTCTCGGTTTCCAGGAAAACCATTGATTGATATTAATGGAAAATCGATGGTTCAAAGGGTTTATGAACAAGCCAAAAAAGCAAATTCTTTATCAGAAGTTATTGTGGCTACTGATGATGATAGAATTTTTAATCATGTTAATTCATTTGGAGGGAACGCAATAATGACCAATCCTTTGCACAAAAGTGGAACTGATAGGTGCGTAGAAGTGATTGAAAAATTGAATGCTGATTTTGATATTGTCATAAATATTCAGGGAGACGAACCCTTCATTAATCCAGAGCAAATCAATCAGTTATCAGCGTGTTTTAGTGATGAAAAGACGGAAATAGCAACATTGATAAAAAAAATAGAAACTGAAGAAGATTTATTTAATCCAAACAGGCCAAAAGTAGAAATTGACAAAAACAGTTTTGCTTTAATGTTCAGCCGAAAAGCTATTCCTGAATTACCTAATACTGAAAAAAACCTATGGTTAAGTAAACATACTTTTTATAAACACATCGGTATCTACGGATATAGAGCAAAGGTGTTGTCTGCAATTAGTCAACTGCCCCAATCTGTTCTAGAACAAAAGGAGCGATTGGAGCAATTACGTTGGCTAGAAAATGGTTATGCTATAAAAGTTGCCATTACCGAGTATGAGGCAATTGCAATTGATACGCCAGAAGATCTAACCAAATTAAAACGAACATTATGAGTCCTCTTAGATTTTTACTGCTTATAATATTTGTACTATTATCCTTTTTTTCAAGAGGGCAGAACGATCCTGAAAAGATAAAATTAGATCGTGCCTCATTCGGTTTAGGAATGGGCCAAGTTTATGGTGGCTTTGGGGCAAATTTTTTAACTTATCCCAATAAAAATTTCGGTTTATTTATCGGGGGCGGATACGCCATCGTAAATTTCGGTTTCAATGTAGGGGTTAAAGCAAGAGTCATTTCAAATTATAAAAAAAGCAGCATAAGTCCTTTTGCAACATTTATGTATGGATACCATACCGCCATTGACATACAGGGTGCGAGCGGGCTGAGTAAAATGTTTTACGGATTTACATTTGGTGTTGGTCTTGATTTTAGTTTTAGAAACTCTGTTCAACGAAAAGGTTATTGGTCATTTGCTATTTTAATTCCTAAAAGATCAGATGAGGTAGATGAATACATTGATGAATTGAAAACAAAGCATGGTGTTAGGTTTAGCAATGCTCGATCTGCTGCAACTATCTCTTTAGGTTATAATTTTATAATCACTAAAAAATAGTTTTAAGTCATTTTTCTTTTCTTTAATTTTATACATTCGCACACTCCTAATGAAATTAGAACAATACATATCAGAATTACTTTTTCAGTACGATTGTGTTATTGTTCCCAATTTGGGAGGGTTTGTTGCTAACTATAAATCAGCAACTATCCAGCCTATTCAGAACACATTTTCTCCTCCTTCAAAAAGCATTTCGTTCAACAAAAATCTAGACAATAACGATGGTCTTTTGGCAAATTTTATTGCTCAAAAAGAAAGGTTGACTTTTGATCTAGCTTCAAAAAAAATTGAGAAATATGTTTTGGAAATAAATCGCACGTTAAAACTAAAAAAAAGAGTGTTGTTAAATGACGTTGGAGTGTTGTTTTTAGATGGCGAAAATAGAATACAATTTGAGCCTCAACATAGTGTAAATTATCTTTTGGGTTCTTATGGGATGTCTGTTTTTCAGAAACAGCCCATAAAACGAGCAACGATAGAAGAAAAAATAACAAAAGAATTTAAAGACCGTACTTCTCCTTTGACTATTGTTAAAGAAGGACAAAGCAATAACTTAAAATGGAAAATCGTAGCGACCATTGCAATTCCTTTAGCTTTTTTAGCTGGCTGGATGCCAACTCAATATGATTTAACTGATGATTTGAGCTATGCCAACTTAAATCCTTTTACGCCAGAAGTTAAAAGTGTTTATGAGCCAAACAATATCAAGCCTGAATTCGTTGAGTTTGAAGAAATTAATATTAAAGATGAAATAGCAAAAGCGGGCGAAAAAATTTATTTTTTAGAAGTTGTTTTTGATAAAAATCAAGCTCCGGTAATTATCAAATTAAAAGATCGTCCGGTTGCAGAAGCTGTTTCAACTTATGTCGCAACATCAACACAAGATTTTAACTATCACATTATTGGTGGCTGCTTTTCTAGCAAAAACAACGCTAAGAAAATGGTAAGAAAATTAAAGAAAGAAGGTTTTGACGCATCAATAGTAGGTAAACGGAAAAACTTGTGGACGGTAAGCTATGATAGTTTTGCTACAAGAGAGGAGGCTATCAGTGCTTTATCTAATGCTAAAAACCACAACGATAAAGCTTGGATTTTAAATCACTCTTTTTGATTAAATGCTGCTACGATTTTATCGGCCAAATAACTCGAAAGTTTTGTGTAGGATTCTTGGCTCCAACCGGCAACATGTGGGCTTAAAATCACCGTGTTAGACTGTTTTAAATAGCTAAAATCTTCGGGTAATTCTTTTGAATTAATGGTTTCAAATGATTTCGTTTCATACTCCAACACATCTAAACAGGCTCCCAAAATTTTATCTGTTTTTAATGCTATTACTAAATCTGATAAACAAACATTGCTACCTCGGGCTGTATTAATTAAATAAATAGGCTTTTTAAATTTAGAGATAAAGGCATCGCATACATAATAATTGGTTTCTTCTGATTGCGGTAAGTGAATACTTAATATGTCTGTTGTTTTAAATATAGTTGCTAAATCAACTTCTTCCACAAAATTATCCTGAAAGTTCTTTTTGTATTTGTCAAAAGCAATTACCCTACAATCAAACCCCATAAGTTTTTTTGCAAAAGCACTCCCCATATTTCCGTATCCAATTATTCCTATGGTTTTTCCTGAGATTTCTACTCCTCTATTTCCCTCTCTATCCCAAACCCCTTTTCGAACCTCAGCATCCCCTTTTTTTAGTTGGTTAAACAACATCAACAGCATGCCTAGCGCATGCTCTCCTACCGCATCCATGTTCCCTTCTGGAGAACTAAATACTTTTACTCCCTTTTTTTTTGCGAAAGCAACATCTATGTTTTCGAGCCCTGCCCCCGAACGAGCAATGAATTTTAATGTTCTTGCTTTCTCCAAAAAAGTTTGGTCGATTGTAATTCTGCTTCTTATAACAATACCAAAATAATTATCAATTTTTAATTCGATTTCTTCTTTTGAAGAAAACGTGTCGTGTTCACAAAAATAGCCTATATCAATAAGCTTTTCTTCTAAAAGAGGGTGAACAGTATCTAAAAAAAGAATTTTTTTTGGCATCAAACAGCATACATTAAATATCCTATAAAAAAATATAAAAACAAACCAAACACGTCATTTACTGTAGTGATAAATGGTCCTGTTGCTAAAGCAGGATCTATTTTATACTTATCTAACATGAGAGGCACCAGCGTTCCAAAGATTGCAGCAAAAACGATAACAGATAACAAGGAAATGCTAACAATGATGCTCAATGTGAGATCATCACTAAAAAAGAAGTTGTATATAAAAATTAACGAGCCTAAAACTATTCCGTTAATTAGCCCAACCAATAATTCTTTAAAAAGTTTTTTCCACAAACCATCTAGGCCCAATGAGTTATTCGCTAAACCCTGTACTACAATCGCTGATGATTGCACACCAACATTTCCTGCCATTGCCGCAATTAAAGGAATAAAAAATGCCATTTCTGGGTGGATTTGAATTTGTCCCTCATAAGCCTCAATTACCTGGGCACCTATAATTCCACCAAACAATCCTATTAATAGCCATGGTAACCGAGCTCTTGTTAGTACCCAAGCACTATCCGAAGATTCTACGCTTTCTGAGATTCCTGAGGCCATTTGATAGTCTTTTTCCGCCTCCTCTCTCATCACATCCACCACATCATCAATCGTAATTCTTCCCAATAACCTTCCTATTTCATCAACAACAGGTATTACCACTAAATCATATTTTTCCATAATTTGAACAACCTCTTCCCCATCAACATCAACCTTTACTAATATTAATTCTTCATTATATACATCTTTTACTTTTTTGTTTTCTTGAGCTAATAATAATTTTTTTAAAGAAATTCTTCCTCGTAAAATATCATTTTTATCCACCACATAAACAGTGTAC
>JBFIEB010000003.1:0-35079 GCA_041603555.1 Vicingaceae bacterium | reverse complement strand
TCCTCTTCTTGCAGGGTTAAGTGATTTAGAGTCATCACCAGACAATCTAATATAATTCAAAGAAGCTTTTACTCCAAATTTTGGAGAAATTCTGTATCTAAAAAATCCACCAAGTGTCCATCGAGAATAATTTAACTTCATATCAGCTACACCGCTTCTTCTAGTACCTATTCCTCCGCCCATTTCGCCTAAATAATTAGACACGCCACCAGATACTCCATAATCAATATAATATTGACCAAAGCCTGAAAATGACGTAATGAACGCAAAGACTAATGTTAGCAGCAATTTTCGCATAAATGCAAATATATAAAAACTATGTCTTATCAGAGCAACTTTAACACTATTTTATTAAGGTTGTATTTTTATATAATTCGTACATTCGTTGTCAATTTTAAATTCTTTAAGAGCAAAATTATGGGTAATAAAATCATAGAACTATTTTCAATCAAATATCCAATAATTCAAGGTGGTATGATATGGAATAGTGGATGGAAATTAGCCTCATCAGTTAGTAATTCAGGAGGATTAGGATTAATTGGCGCGGGATCTATGTATCCAGAAGTTTTTAGGGAACATCTTCAAAAATGTAAAAAAGCTACAAATAAACCTTTTGGAGTTAATTTACCTATGATTTATCCCCAAGTAGATGAATTAATTGAAATTATTCTCGAAGAAAATGTTAAAATCGTATTCACATCTGCCGGAAGTCCAAAAAAATATACAGATTTCTTTCATCAAAATGACATAAAGGTTGCTCATGTCGTTCCTGGAGTTAAATTTGCTTTAAAGGCGCAAGAAGCTGGAGTAGACGCTGTAGTTGTTGAAGGTTTTGAAGCTGGAGGGCACAATGGAAGAGACGAAACAACAACATTTTGTTTAATTCCAATGGTAAAAAAGGAAATTAACATCCCTATAATTGCTGCTGGTGGTATAGCCTCTGGAAAAGGCATGCTTGCTGCAATGATTCTTGGGGCAGATGGGGTTCAAATGGGAAGCAGGTTTGCTGCATCTGAAGAAGCTTCTTCACACCAAAATTTTAAAAATGAAATTCTCAAAGCTAAAGATGGGGCAACTTTACTCACCCTCAAAGACCTTACTCCAGTAAGGTTAATTAGGAACAAATTTTTTGAAAAAATAAATTATGCCATACAAAATGGTGCTTCCGAAGAAGAACAAAGAGAAATATTAGGAAAAGGAAGAGCGAAAAAAGGAATGTTTGAAGGAGATTTAGAAGAGGGTGAATTAGAAATAGGACAAGTGGCAGGTTTAATCGATTCTATTAAGCCTGTCAACCTAATAATAAATGATATTATCTCGGAATATCAAATAGAATTAAAAGAAATAGATTCAAAAAAATATAACTTTTAAAAAAGAAATTGTAACTGGTAATTTTAGAATTTAATTGCTAACCCTGTTCCTATATTAAGTCCTCTTAATTTCCACGTTAAGCTATTTATAACAGCATTATTAGAAGATGAAGTAACATTTCCATAGTTGTAAGCTGTATAACCTAAATTAAATAGCACTCCTATGTGATCAGAAAAGAAAATTCTATCTGTTAAATAAAGACTAAATAAAGACCCTGTTCCAGTAAGCGTTTCTCCACTTAAATCTTTCCAATTAACCCTAGACCCTCCCAGTTGGAATCCAATTAATAAGTCATTTTTATCAGAATTCAATAGATGGAAGTTGACTTTAATTGAAAAATCAATCGTGCTAACACTTTCAGTAGTATTAGCCTGCATTTCACCAGTTTCTTGACCAGTAAAAAAATCTTTTACCTCAGTAGAATCGTCAATAAAATAATTTGAAAATCCTAATTGAGCCCCTAAACCAATTTTATCTGAAACTCCATATTCAAATCCTATTGGCACCATAACTGAGGATGCTCCATCAGTAGTAACACTAGTTATATTTCCTAAGAACGGGATATTAACAGAAAATGTTGTTGTTGTTGCGTAAGCTCCAAGTCCCAATCCGACATCTAAATTTGCATTTCCTTTTTGAAATGCTTGTGCATTTGTTTTATTATTCAATAACAAAAGTGATATAATCATCACAAAAACGATAGTAATTTTTTTCATAACAAAATTAATTTTAAGACCAATTTAAGAAATAATGTAAGGCGAACAAATTTATAAAAGAAATTAAACAGAATTCCTTAATAACAATATTTTCCTTCACTTATTAAATGTGTCGCAATTCTTCTTCTTGCTTCTTTAACATTAAACGGCTTTTGCTTAGTAAACCGCTTTAAGCCCATTAACATCATTTTTAATTCATCCCCTTCTGCAAAAGAGTTTAAGGCATCCTTTCCAAACTTATTAAGTTTGTCGGCAGTATCATATAGGTATACATTCATAATATCAACTTGTTCTGAAATTTTAGACTTATCTCCGCTTTTTGTCAACTTTTCTACCCTGAGTAAAACAGATTCGGCAACGTAAAGTTCAATTATCATATCAGAAATATTCATTAAAATTTCTTGTTCTTTCGCTAATTCCATCATTAATTTTTGAGCTGCACTTCCAGCAACCATCAAAACCGCTTTTTTAAATTTTTTCACCTGCTCATGAGCTTGCTCAAATTTATCATCACTAGCCTCTCTAAAATCTGGAACACTCATTAACTCTTGAGTTACCGCTTGAGCAGGGCCCATTAAATCTAATTCACCTTTCATCACCCTTTTAAGAAGTGTGTCAACAATTAACATTCTATTTATCTCATTAGTCCCTTCAAATATTCTATTGATACGTGCGTCACGATAAGCTCTTTCCATAGGGGCTTCTGATGAGTAACCCATTCCTCCATAAATTTGAACTCCTTCATCTACAACATAATCCAATACCTCAGAACCGTGAACTTTTAAAATTGCTGCTTCAGCTGCAAACTGTCTAATTCCTTCAAGTGTTGCTTTTTCTTTATCCATTCCTTCCGCCACTAATGCATTAATTGCATCTTCCACATTTTGACTGCAACGATATATTGCAGCATTACTAGCATAAACTTTTATGGCTTGCTCTGCTAGCTTATGTTTAATTGCCCCATATTTTGATATTGGTCGTCCAAATTGTTCTCTCTCATTTGCATAATTAATTGAAGCGTCAATTACCCTTTTGGAACCTCCGACTGCTGCCCCTGCCAATTTAATTCTCCCTATGTTCAAGATATTTAAGGCAATCTTGAACCCTCCTCCTCTTTCCCCTAATAAATTTTCTGCTGGCACTTTACAATTATTAAAAAATACCTGACAAGTTGAAGACCCCTTAATCCCCATTTTCTTTTCTTCTGGGTTTATTATGATATTTCCGAAATCTTTTTCGATAATAAATGCCGTTAAATTTTCATCATCTTCTATTTTGGCAAATACTGTAAAAATGTCTGCGAATCCTGCATTGGTAATCCACATTTTCTGTCCAGTAATAAGGTAATGCGTACCATCATCACTTAAAACTGCTTTTGTTTTACCAGAGTTGGCATCAGAACCTGATCCAGGCTCTGTTAAACAATAACATGCTTTCCATTCACCCGAAGCTAATTTTGGAATGTATTTTTCCTTTTGCATTGCTGTTCCATAATAAAGAATTGGTAAAGTTCCTATCCCTGTATGAGCTGATAAAGAAACTGCAAATGAATGTGCTCCTCCAATAATTTCTGTCGCTAACATTCCTGTTACAAAGTTTTTACCAAAGCCTCCTAACTCTTCCGGGATGGTAATTCCCAACAATCCTAACTCTCCCGCTTTACTCATTAAAGAAGGTGTTAATCCTTCTTCTAAGCTATCAATTCTATCTAGAATTGGATCTATTTCTTGATGAATAAAATCCTTGCAACTCTGAGCAATCATCTTTTGTTCTTCATCAAACTCTTCAGGAATAAAAACATTTTCCGCTTTTGTTTCTTTTATGAGGAATTCCCCTCCTTTTATTACATCATCATTTTCCATAATTCTTAATTTATCAAGTAATACATCAATTTGTGTGGACCAATTTTTGGAACATCATAATAATCACCAATAATTTTAAATCCCATTTTTTCGTAAAATCTCAGGGCGACTTTTCGAGCATCACACCAAAGGATTTCTATATTTCTATTTTTTAATTCTTCTTTTGCAAAATCAATTACTTTTTTTCCAAAATTTTGACCTCTTACTTTTGGAGAACTTGCCATTGCCCTTAACCGGTATTGTTTTTTAGTATCAAATTTTTCATTTTTTTGAATTAGAAAAGTACCTACTGATACTACTTCTCCATCTTTAAAAGCTCCCACATGAAAAGTTCCTTCAACTTCATCTACGTCAATACCGCACTGATCTATTCTATCAAAATGAGGCCACAACACCTCTAACCTTAATGGATAGGTTTCTTGTGATGATATGATTTTAACTTCTTCCATTTATTTGCCTAAATGGCAATCAAAGTAATTTTATTGCTTTGATTTATTTTAGTAATTCATAAATTCCGGCAGCTCCTTGCCCTGCTCCCACACACATAGTTACCATACCATATTTCTGTTTTCTCCTTCTCATCTCATTGAACAGTTGCACCGATAATTTTGCTCCTGTACATCCTAAAGGATGACCCATTGCAATTGCTCCTCCATTCACGTTAACGATATCTGGATTTAATCCTAACTCGTTTAAGACAGCAATAGATTGAGAAGCAAAAGCCTCATTCAATTCAATTTGTTCAATTTCTTCTATTTTCATTCCAGCTCTTTTTAATACTGCTGGAATTGCTTTTACAGGGCCTATTCCCATAATTCTTGGTTCCACTCCAACAATCGAATAACTTACCATTCGAGCAATAGGTTCCAAGCCCAATTCTTTTACTTTCTTCTCACTCATCACCATTACAAAAGCTGCTCCATCAGAGGTCTGAGAAGAATTGCCAGCCGTTACACTTCCTCCTTGAGCAAATACTGGTTTTAGCTTTTGTAACCCTTCAATGTTAGATCCTTTACGAGGTCCTTCATCTGTATCAACAGTATATTTTCTAGTTTCTCTTTTATTAGAATCATTTACAAATATTTCTTCCACTTCAATGGGAACAATATCATCTTTAAACTTTCCATCTTCAATGGCACTTAATGCTTTTAGGTGAGATTTCAACGCAAATTCATCTTGCACTTCTCTTGATATTTTATATTGATTGGCAACAGCTTCTGCTGTTAAGCCCATTCCCCAATACCAATCCGGATTATGTTTTGCAACATCTGCATTTGGAACAATACGCCAACCTCCAAAAGGAATTGGACTCATTGTTTCCACTCCACCAGCAATAATACAATCAGCCAAACCAGCATCAATTTTTGCAGATGCGATGGCAATCGTTTCTAATCCAGAAGAACAATATCTGTTCACAGTCATCCCAGGAACTTGGTCAGTGTCTAGTCCCATTAATGAAATCATTCTGCCAACATTCAATCCTTGCTCGGCTTCTGGTGTTGCATTGCCTACAATCACATCATCAATGGTTTCCTTATCTAAATTTGGAATACTCTCTACCAAACGTTTTACTACATTCGCTGCCAAGTCATCTGGTCTCATAAATTTAAAAAGCCCTCTTGGTGCTTTTCCAACTGCTGATCTGTATCCTGCTACTATATATGCGTTCATAATAAAATAATATTAATTTCTTAAAACTTTTCCTTTTGTAATAATACTCTCCAACCTTTCTAAGGTTTTTCTTTCTGTACATAATTCCAAAAATGCCTTTCTTTCCATATCCAATAAATATTGTTCGCTAACTTCTGTTGGTTGAGATAAATCTCCTCCACAAAAAACCCAGCCCAATTTTTCTGATATTAACTGATCATGTTCAGAAATATAATTTCCAGATTTCATGGTGTTTGCACCTACATAAGCAATTCCAAGCCCTTCTTTACCTAAAACTTTTATATCATTTCGCTGAATTGGTTGTGTGTATCCTTTGTTCCATAAATTTAAAGCTGCAACTTTTGCGTAAGTCAATTGATGTGCTCTGCTCACAATAATCTCATCTATTCCTTCTCTTAAATAGCCTAATTCAAAAGCTTCTTTAGCAGAAGTAGCAACTTGAGCCTGACCAATAGTCAAGAATCGTGTTTTTAACACATTTAATCTAATACCATCTTTGTATTCATCTGATGCTCGTGCAGCAAATTCTTTCGTTCCACCTCCACCAGGAATTACGCCTACCCCAAACTCTACCAACCCCATATAGGTTTCTGCATGGGCAATTACTTTATCAGCATGCATACTCATTTCACAACCTCCACCCAATGCTAAATTATGGGTTGCTACAACAACTGGAATAGATGAATATCGGATACGCATCATGGTATTTTGAAACGTTCGAATGGCAAAATCTAACTCTTCATATTCTTGCTCTATAGCCATCATAAATATCATTCCAACATTTGCTCCAGCTGAAAAATTTTCTCCATCATTTGAAATTACCAACCCTTTGTAATCTTTCTCTGCCATATCTATGGCTTTATGAATTCCTTCTATTACTTCTGTACCAATGGTATTCATTTTGGTATGAAATTCTATATTTAAGATTCCGTCTCCCAAATCAACTATGGTGCTTCCAGAGTTTTTCCAAACGGTGTTCTCATCTCTTAATGTTTCTAAAGAAATAATATTTTCAGAGCCTGGAATAATTTGATACGCTTTAGAATCAATGTCATAAAAATATTTTACACCATTTTCTACTTTATAAAATGATGGACAACCTGCTTTTATCATTTCTTTTACCCAATCACCTACTTTAAACCCTCCAGCTTCAATTTTGGGAATGGTGCTTTCTACTCCTAGGATATCCCAAGTTGCAAAAGGACCCAACTGCCAACCAAAACCTGCAGATAAAGCATTATCAATTTTGTAATTGGCATCCGTTATTTCTGGGATTCGATTAGATACGTAGGCAAACAAACCATAAAAAGATTTACGGTAGAACTCTCCTGCTTTATCTTTTCCAGCCACAAGTACCTTAGTTCGTTCTTTTAAATCGTCAATAGATTTAGTAAGTTCGAGCGTAGCAAACTTGGCTTTTTTCTTATCTCTGTATTCTAAGGTGTTTAAATCTAACGAGAGTATTTTGCTTTTCCCATTATCTCCTTTAACCTTTTTATAAAATCCTTGTTTGGTTTTAGAACCCAACCAATTTTTTTCTACCATCTTAGATACGTAATCAGGAATGGAGAACAATTCGTTTTCTTCATCTTCTTTGCAATTATCCTTAACTCCATTGGCCACATGAACTAACGTATCTAACCCAACTACATCACACGTTCTAAATGTAGCAGACTTCATTCTCCCTATAACTGGACCTGTCAATTTATCCACTTCCTCCACAGTTAAATCCATTTCAGTAACATTATGAAACAATGCCATAATGGAATAAACCCCAACTCTATTAGCAATAAATGCTGGAGAGTCTTTACAAACTACTGTAGTTTTTCCTAAGAAGCGTTGTCCATAATCGGCTAAAAATTCAATTACCGCAGGATCAGTTTTTGGTGATGGAATCAATTCCAACAATTTTAAATAACGGGGTGGGTTAAAAAAGTGTGTTCCGCAAAAATGTTTTTGAAAATCTTCACTTCTTCCTTCCAGCATGGTATGAATAGGAATACCCGAAGTATTGGAAGTAATTAAAGTGCCAGATGTTCTGTATTTTTCAACATTAGCGAAAACCTTCTGCTTAATTTCAAGATTTTCAATAACCACTTCAATAATCCAGTCACAATCCTTAATTCTATTGATGTCATCATCAAAATTACCTGTATTTATTCTGCTTGCATAAGACTTTGAGTAAATTGGTGAAGGATTAGACTTTAATGTTAATTGCAATGCATCATTTACAATTTTATTTCGTGATTTTTTATCATTTGGATCTGTTGCTTCCTTTGGAACAATATCCAACAATAAAGCTTCTACTCCAATATTTGCAAAATGACAGGCTATTCTCGAGCCCATCACACCAGAGCCTAACACCGCCACCTTATTGATTTTTCTGTTCATTTCGTTTCGTTTTGTTCTTTGTATTTATCTATCACGCCATTGATGGATTCCATGACCTCAAAAAACATACTGAGCTTACTTTGAGGAATTTCTTCTCCAATTAATTCGTGAAAACCTGTCACTACCTTTTTGGCAATCTTTCTTTTTTTTATTCCTTTCTCAGTCAAAAATATTTTTACCATACGCTTATCCTTTCTGTCCTTTTTACGATAAATTAATCCATTATCATCTAAGGTTTTCATAATACGACTCATACTAGTAGCTTCCATTCCAAGGGATGGAGCGATAGAAGTTGAAGGAGTTCCTTCTCTATCAATGCTTAATAATACTAATCCTGTTGCCTGTGTGGTTCCATACTTAGCAGCCACTTGATTGTACATTTTAAACATGTTGTGCCAAGTGGATTTAATGTGATGATCTACGGTGTCTTTTCTGCTCATTGTTTATGTTTACATAGTAAAAATACTAAATTATATTATGTAAACATAGTATAAAGAACATTTATTGTATAAACTGATAATTTTTATCTATTTTTAAAATGTTTAACCCTGCAACATGTATGAAAAATTAAACACCCTGTTTTTTCTCCTATTCGTAACAAGTATTTCCATTGCTCAAGAATTTACTTGGGAAAAGCTAACTACTGAACCTTATAGAGGCAAACAAGATGACATTACTTTCGTAGACAAAGAAACTGGCTGGTATGTAAATGGATATGGGAATATTTACCATACCACCGATGGTGGCTTAATCTGGGAAAAGCAATTAGAAAAAAAAGGAAGTTTTTTTAGGTGTATTGCTTTTATTGATAAGAAAGTTGGTTTTGCTGGGGCTGTTGGAACTGATTATTTTCCAAATGTACTGGATACCATTCCACTTTACGGAACCACAGATGGAGGTAAAACTTGGATACCAGTTGAATACGAAGGCCCCTATGTAAAAGGCTTATGTGCAATTGACATTGTAAAAGAACAATACATTAATCATGGCAATATAGATTACAAATATCACCTATATGGAGTGGGTAGAGTGGGTAGCCCGGCTAATATGATGGAGTCTCATGATGGGGGTAAAACCTGGAAATCGAAAAGCATGAGCGGTGATTGCAAAATGTTATTTGACATAAAAATGCTAGACAAAAAAACTGGGTTTGTATGTGCCGCAACTAGTGATGACATCAGTAAATCAAACGCCTTAATATTGAAAACAATTGATGGTGGAAAGTCTTGGAAAAAGGTATACCAATCAGAAAGGCCATTTGAAACTACATGGAAAACTTCTTTTCCAACCCAAAAAATTGGATACGTTACCATACAATCTTATAACCCAGACACCCTAGTAGTTCAACAACGTGTTGCTAAAACCATTGATGGCGGAGAAACTTGGAAAGAAATTAATCTGGTTGAAAACTACAAAGCTAGAGAGTTTGGCGTAGGGTTTATTAATGAGAACATTGGTTTTGTGGGAACAATGCGAAGTGGTTTTGAAACTACTGATGGTGGAGTAACATGGAATACTATAGACTTAGGAACGGCATGCAACAAAATAAGGATTTACGGAGATGAAAAAAATGGCTATTATGGTTATGCCATAGGAGTAAATGTGTTTAAGTTAAGTAGAAGACCATAATTGTTTTACTCTTTTATTGCAATTGCTTTATCTGTTAACCAAGTTTTGATAATGGCATCATTCTCTGTAAAATGTCCCAACACAAAAAGATTGGAACTTATAAGGGCTTCGGAAGTTGCTGCTTTTTCTTTGATGACTGCCACAGGGTCTATATAAGAAGAATGAATAAAATAAATTCCATCTTTTTCTTTCGAAATAAAACCTACATGGTTATCTAAGCCCACGACATACAATTGGTTCTTTTTGGAATTGATATAACGAAACAATTTTTTAGTATCGTTGTTACGCACATACTGTATCTTGTTACACAAACTTTTTACTATGGCAGTCGAATATTTTTGTGCCAGCTTGTAACGGTTTACATTAAAACCAATGTGTTTAAGGGTAGTGGAAACAAAGTAGCCACAGGCTATTTGACCTTTACCGGGCACGTTGGAAATACCATCAAAATCCCATTCCGTTCCATACCATTTCGGAAAAATAGTGTCAATCAATTGTGTGTAAACATAATCTTTAGTTGATGAAACAACCTTGTATTGCTTTATAGAATCCCCGCCTAAGTAAGCAGCACTGAGCATCCCCTTTTCTATATTTATTTCAGCGAGGTGCTGATTATAAGTTTCCGTTTTTTGGGAAAAAGCAGTACCTACAGTTACGCTAATTAAAACGAACAAAATGATTATACGCATAACAATTAAAGATTAAGTTCAATTATATAACGTAAAAAAATAAAAAAGACACAATACTTGTTTAAAAGAATTAACATTCATTTTATTATGACCAGCGGTTACTCTTTTTTCAACTTTTTTAAATAGTTTAGCTTTCTTATAAAAACTGAACACCCATTTATGAAAAAATTATTCCTTTTAACTGTAATTGCTGGTGCTATAATCAGCTGTAATTCTAATGATATGGAAAAAATTGAAGCGCCTAAAGCAAAAATTATTAAAGAAAAACTTACCATCCATGATGATACACGGATAGACAATTATTTTTGGATGCGCCTCTCTGATGATCAAAAAAATTCCGAAACACCTGATGCACAAACACAAGATGTATTAGATTACCTGAATGCAGAAAACGATTACTTAAAAACAGTAATGAAGCATACAGAATCTATGCAAGAAATGCTTTATGATGAGATAGTTGGCAGAATTAAACAAGATGATGAATCTGTTCCAACTAAAAGAGATGGCTACATCTATTACAGCCGTTTTGAAGAAGGAGAGGATTATGACTTGGATTGTAGAAAAAAAGATGAAGAGGGTACTGAAGAAGAAATAATGTTAAACGGACCTGAGCTTGCCAAAGGACATGCTTATTTTTCTATAGGTAGTTACAGTGTTTCTACCAATAACAATCTATTAGCATATAGTGTTGACTTGATTTCGAGAAGGGAATACACTATTTATGTTAAAGATCTTTCTACTGGTAAACTGTTAACTGATAAATTGGAAAAAACAACTGGTAGTGCAACTTGGGCTAACGATAATGAAACGCTATTTTATACAAAAAAAGACCCTCAAACGCTACGCTCTTTCCAAATATACAAGCACATATTAGGCACTAAACAAAGTGAGGATGAATTGGTTTATGAAGAAAAAGACGAAACCTTTAGCTGCTTTGTTTACAAAACAAAATCTAAAAAATATTTAATGATAGGTTCTTCTCAAACCTTATCAACGGAATACCGATTTTTAGATGCCAATACTCCAAATGGAGAATGGAGCATCGTATTACCTAGGGAAGAAAACCACGAATACGGTGTAGCTCATTATGGTAATGATTTTTATATCAGTACCAATTGGGAAGCTAAAAACTTTAGATTAATGAAAACTCCCGTTTCTGCAACTACCAAAGAAAATTGGACAGAGGTTATTCCACACAGAGATGATGTGATGTTATTGGGAACAGAAATATTTAAAAATTATTTAGTGGTAAGTGAACGCAAAGAAGGGTTAAGGCATATCCGCATCATTAAATGGGAAGATTGGTCGGAACATTACATGGAATTTAAAGACCCTACTTATGCTGCTTACATTGGTGCAAATCCAGAATTTGATACAGACACATTGCGTTTTAGCTATACCTCCTTAACTACCCCTTTTACCATTTATGACTATAATATGATATCTAAGGAAAAGGAGCTATTGAAACAATATGAAGTAATGGACCCTAACTTTTCTCCAGACAATTATACATCTGAAAGAATGTTTGCCGAAGTAAGAGATGGAGTAAAAGTACCTATCTCTTTAGTGTACAAAAAAGGACTAAAAAAAGATGGAAAGGCTCCTTTATTGCTTTACGCGTATGGTTCTTACGGCTCTAGTATGGACCCTACATTTAGTTCTGTTCGATTGAGTTTATTGGATAGAGGTTTTGTTTTTGCCATTGCACACATTAGAGGTGGAGAAGAAATGGGAAGAGATTGGTATGAAAATGGAAAACTCTTAAAAAAGAAAAACACTTTTTACGATTTTATTGATTGTGGAAAGTACTTAGTAGAAAACAGTTACACCTCTCCTAAGCATCTTTATGCCTCTGGCGGAAGTGCTGGTGGATTACTAATGGGAGCAATCATTAATATGGAACCTAGCTTATGGAATGGCGTTATTGCAGGTGTTCCATTTGTAGATGTTGTTTCTACCATGTTAGACGAAACCATTCCATTAACCACTTTTGAATTTGATGAATGGGGGAATCCAAAAGAAAAAGAATATTATGATTATATAAAGTCTTACTCGCCTTATGATAATGTCCAACAAATGGATTATCCTAACCTATTAATTACTACTGGTTATTGGGATAGCCAAGTACAATATTGGGAACCTGCTAAATGGATAGCTAAACTTAGAGCCAACAAAACAGATAACAATAAACTACTCATGCATTGTGATATGGAAGTGGGTCATGGTGGTGCCTCTGGTCGTTTTCAACGTTTTAAAAGAGTGGCTTTAGAGTATGCATTTTTACTAGACCTAGAAGGGATTAACGAAGAAAAGAAATAAATTATGCTTTTGGATTGGCGTACATCTTAATATCTGCGGCAGTAATGGTTTTGTCGCACAAAATAATTAGACGTTCTACAATGTTTCGTAGCTCTCGAATATTTCCTGTCCAGTTTACTTTTTTGAGTTCATCCAATGCTTTTTTATCAAATGCAATGTCTCTTCCATGGTCTTGAGAGAGTTGGTTTAAAAAGTATTCTGCCAACATTGGCACATCTTCTTGTCTCTCATTTAATGAGGGTACATGTACTAAAATAACACTCAAACGATGGAATAAATCTTCTCTAAAATTACCCTCTGCAATTTCTTTGACTAAGTCTTTGTTGGTGGCTGCAAGCACCCTTACGTTTACTTTAATTTCTTGCTCACCACCTACCCTAGTTATTCTACTCTCTTGTAGGGCTCTTAATACTTTTGCTTGTGCAGAAAGGCTCATATCTCCTATCTCATCCATAAACAAAGTTCCACCCTCGGCTTGCTCAAAACACCCTTTACGTTGTTTTATGGCAGACGTAAAAGCCCCTTTTTCGTGCCCGAACAATTCACTTTCTATTAATTCAGATGGAATAGCTGCGCAGTTCACTTCAATAAATGGAGCTTTACTTCTATCTGATTTTTCGTGGAGACTACGCGCTACCAATTCTTTTCCTGTTCCGTTGTCTCCTGTTATCAGCACTCTTGCATCACTAGGTGCAACCTTTTCTATCATCTCCTTTACTTGTAAAATTCCTTTTGATTCTCCAACGATATCTGTTTCTCCTTTTCCTGCACTTACTTTTCTTCGGAGTTTTTTAGTTTCTTGCACCAATTCTTTTCGATCTATTGCGTTGCGCACCGTCACCAATAATCGATTTAAATCTAAAGGCTTAGAGATAAAATCATATGCTCCTTTTTTTAATGCTTCCACGGCTGTTTCAATGGTTCCGTGTCCAGAAATCATAACAATGGGTGTGTCTACTCCCTGATTGACAGCTGCTTCTAACACCTCAATACCATCCATTTTAGGCATCTTAATATCACACATAATCAAGTCATATTTACCAGCTTTGATTTTAGCTAAACCAGCCTGACCATCCTCAGCTTCTTCAACGGTAAACTTTTCGTACTCTAAAATTTCTTTTAGTGTATTTCTAATCGGTTTTTCATCATCTATGATTAATATACTTGCCATTTTTTTTCGGTATTTAGTTGTTAGTGTTTGGTTTATGGTTAGTTCTAAAAACTACATACCAAAAACCATGCACTAAATTATCCTTTATAAAAGAGCCACTTCCCCAGTTCCTTATACGTTATCTTTTTACCATACATTAATATTCCGGTACGGTATATTTTTGCTGCTACCCAAGTGGTTCCTAAAAATCCTAAAATCAACGAGCCCATAGACAATAACAACTCCCATGTTTCTACTCCACCAAAAGGTATCCTAACCATCATTATAACCGGTGAGGTAAACGGGATAATAGAAAGCCAAAAAGCCATACTCCCATCAGGGTTATCCATAACTGTTTGTGCCACCACAAATGCAAATATTAAAGGAATGGTAATGGGCAACATAAATTGTTGAGTGTCCGCTTCACTGTCTACTGCTGAACCAACTGCTGCCAATAATGCACCATACAATAAGTAACCCCCTAAGAAGTAAAATATAAACGATATCAATATTTGCATAAAAGGAATGGACTCCAATCCTCCGATAATATCCTGATAAGGATTCTCCGATAGCTGAGGCATATTTACCTGATCCATCATCCCTTCAGTTTGAGAAGCAGCAGCGTCTACTCCAAATGCCCCCATAATAACCGTGTAGATAATACCCGTTAATATGGTCCACAATAAAAATTGCGTTAATCCCACCATTGCAATACCAACAATTTTTCCCATCATCAATTGAAATGGTTTAACGGATGAAATTATAATCTCAACTATTCTACTGGTTTTTTCTTCAATAACTCCTCGCATAATTTGAACGCCATACATAAAAATGAAAAAATAAATTAAAATGGCTCCACCAAAACCAAGCGCTGTACTAATTCCTACATTTTTAGACTCTTCTTTCCCATCTATGGTTAATGATATCGGTTTTATGCTAATATTAGGCTGGATACTGGCTAACTGATCTTTACCAACATTAAATTTATTTTGAATCTCAATACTTCTAATTACATTTTCTATGGTTTTTTCAATGGTCATTATGGTAGTAAATCCAGGCTGCTTTTTATAATACATCTGAATTTCTGCATCCTTTTCAACACTTTTAATGTGAAGAATAGCTGTATAAAAATCATTGTATAAATTCGCTTTCGCTTCTTCAATAGAAATAAATTCATTCTTGAATTGCAATTCTGTTGTGTTTTCAAACTGATTGATAAAAGCGCCTGTTTCATCAATTACTTCAATGCGTTGAATATCTTTATCCTTAATTGCCAACCAAATTGGCACCAACATTAATCCAGCCATCATTACCGGTCCTAAGATGGTCATTATGATAAATGATTTCTTTTTAACCCTCGTTAAATACTCTCTTTTTACAATTAATAAAACCTTATTCATTGAGTACCTCCTCTTCTTGTACTTCTTCTAAGCTTTCAGGCATTACTTCCTGTACCTTTTGAATAAAAATATCATTCATACTTGGTGTAATTTCCTTTACAGAAAGTATCTGAACATCATTCACTATGGTTTTAATAAGTTCATTTACATCACTAGATTTGGTTGCTTTAAGTGTGACTTTGTTTCTGCCATTATCTTCTTTTGATTCCAAAATCTCAAAGCCTGTCCAAAGCGCAGTAGAAAATGCTATCATATTTCCTGTAAATACCAATTCGAATACATTGGATTTATAAGCCTCTTTAATCTCAGTAACTTTCCCCTCTAGTATTTTTTTAGATTTATTGATTAAGGCAATGTCATCACAAATCTCTTCCACAGACTCCATATTGTGTGTAGAAAAAATAATAGTTGAGCCATTATCTCTTAATTCTAAAATTTCTTTTTTAATGAGGTTGGTATTAATAGGATCAAATCCCGAAAATGGTTCATCTAATATTAACAGTTTGGGTTCGTGCAAAACGGTTGTTATAAATTGAATTTTTTGCGCCATCCCTTTAGAAAGTTCTTCAATCTTCTTATCCCACCAACCATCAATTTCAAACTTCTCAAACCATTGTTTTAGCTTATAGTTTGCTTCACCCTTATCCATTCCTTTTAATTGAGCAAGATAAAGCGCCTGCTCTCCCACTTTCATCTTTTTATATAACCCTCTTTCTTCTGGTAAGTAACCAATTTGTGCAATATGTTTGGGTGCTAATAGTTCTTTCCCAAAGAAAACTTCACCTTTATCTGGTCCAGTAATTTGGTTAATAATTCTAATTAAAGTTGTTTTTCCTGCTCCGTTAGGTCCCAACAAACCAAAAATACTCTGCTCTTTAACATGCAATGAAATATTATGTAACGCTTGATGATTAGCATAACTTTTATAAACTCTTTTTACTTGAAGCAAATTCATGTTCAAATATAATTTTTTAATAAACGAATGAGAAAATTTATTACATAAATGGCAAAAAAGCTGTTCTAAGAACAGCTTTTTTAATTTGTAATAAAAAAATTATCTATTAGCAATATCAATGAAGTCTCTATTGGTAGCCCCCATATAAACTTGCCTTGGCCTTCCAATTGGAGCTCCATCTTCCACCATCTCTTTCCATTGAGCAATCCATCCTGGTAATCTACCTAAGGCAAACATAACTGTAAACATTTCCGTGGGAATTCCTAAAGCACGGTAGATGATACCTGAATAAAAATCAACATTAGGATACAATCCTCTTGATTTAAAATATTCATCATTTAATGCCACTTCTTCTATTTTTTTAGCGATATCTAATACAGGGTCATTAACTCCTAAAGCAGTTAAAACATCATCTGCCGCTTTTTTAATTATAGTAGCTCTAGGGTCAAAATTTTTGTAAACTCTATGTCCAAATCCCATTAATCTAAAAGGATCTTCTTTGTCTTTTGCTTTTGCAATCCATTTATCTAAACCTCCTCCATCTTCTATAATTTGCTCCAGCATTTCAATTACGGCTTGGTTAGCTCCACCATGCAATGGTCCCCAAAGTGCAGAAACACCTGCGGCAATAGAAGTATATAAATTAGCCTGAGATGAACCAACAACTCTTACTGTTGCTGTTGAACAGTTTTGTTCATGGTCGGCATGAAGAATCAATAATTTATTCAATGCATTCACAATCACGGGGTCAATTTCATACTCATCTGTAGGCATAGAAAACATCATATTCAAAAAGTTTTCACAATAATCTAAATTATTATTAGGATAAACTACAGGATGACGCATCGCATTTTTATACGCCCAAGCTGCCAATGTTGGTACTTTAGCAATTAAACGATGTATAGTTAAATCTACTGCTTCTTTTGGTCTATTTGGATCTAAAGATTCTGGATAGAATGTAGATAAAGTACTTAATGAAGCCGCTAATATCCCCATAGGATGTGCTTTAGCTGGATATGCTTCAAAAAACAACCTCATATCCTCGTGAACGAGTGTATGCTCAGTTATGTCAGTTTTAAATTCTTCGTATTCAGTAGCGTTGGGTAAATCCCCATAAATAAGTAGGTAAGCAACTTCTAAAAATTCAGCCTTTTCAGCCAATTGCTCAATCGGGTAGCCTCGGTAACGTAAAATCCCTTCTTCACCATTTAAAAATGTAATACTACTTTTAGTTGAACCAGTATTTTTAAACCCTGGGTCAATAGTAATGTATCCTGTTGTACCCCTCAACGAACTAATATCTATTGCCTTTTCGTTTTCTGTTCCTTCGATTACAGGAAACTCATATACTTGTCCGTTTAATTCTAATTTTGCTACTTCTGCCATTTTTTATTCCAAATTATTATTTATTGTTTTTGTGAGCCTTGCGAATTTAATCATCGGAGCTGATATTTCCAAACGATTATTATTATATAATTATAATTTTACGTTTAACAGTTAAAATATAAACAAAAAAGTCGCTTCAAAGGAAGTGCTAAAGCTTCAAATTAAATTTTCTACTTTAAAAATTTAAAATCTTTTCCTAAATAAATAGCAGAATTCCCAAGCATTTCTTCAATTCTTAGCAGCTGATTATATTTCGCCATTCTATCGGAGCGAGAAGCTGATCCCGTCTTAATTTGACCTGTATTTAAGGCTACTGCTAAATCAGCAATAGTATTATCTTCTGTCTCTCCTGAGCGATGACTCATTACCGAGGTAAAGGAGGCTCTATTTGCCATATCTACTGCATTAATCGTTTCGGTTAATGAACCTATTTGATTTACTTTAATTAAAATAGAATTAGCTGAATGCTCATCAATCCCCCTTTTTAATCGTTCGGTATTGGTTACAAATAAATCATCACCAACAATTTGAACTTTATCACCAATTGCTGCAGTTAATTCTGCCCAGCCTTTCCAATCGTCTTCATCCAATCCATCTTCAATAGATAATATTGGGTATTTTTTTGTCCAGTCTTTCCAATAACTTACCATATCAGATGATGATTTTTTATCTCCAGTGGATTCAAATTCATACTTTTTACTTTTTGAATTATAAAACTCTGAGCTTGCTGCATCTAAAGCAATATACATATCATCCCCAGGTTTATACCCTGCTTTTTTAATAGCAGTTAATACCGTTTCTATGGCTTCTTCATTAGACGACAAATTTGGAGCAAAGCCTCCTTCATCACCAACATTAGTTGAATGACCTTTTGATTTTAATACTTCTTTTAAATGGTGGAACACTTCAACCCCCATCCTTAAGCCCTCACTAAAAGTAGATGCTCCAACAGGCATTACCATAAATTCCTGAATGTCTATTTTATTATCGGCATGTGAACCTCCATTTAAAATATTCATCATTGGGATAGGCAAAACATTCGCATTTACTCCACCAACATATTTAAACAATGGAATCCCAGTTTCTTCAGCAGCAGCTTTTGCACAAGCTAAAGAAACTCCCAAAATTGCATTCGCTCCAAGATTTGCCTTATTAGGGGTTCCATCTAAAGCAATTAATGCATTATCAATAGATGTTTGATCCATTATATAGGCTCCATTCAACTCTTCATTAAGTATGGTATTAATATTATTAACAGCCTGCAAAACGCCTTTTCCCATATAATGACCTTTATCATTATCCCTCAATTCAACCGCCTCATATTTGCCTGTAGACGCTCCAGAAGGAACGGCAGCTCTACCCAATACACCATTTTGTGTAATAACATCTACCTCAACAGTTGGATTACCTCGAGAATCTAATATTTGTCTAGCTTGAATCTGTGCAATATAACTCATTAATTTAAAGTTTAAAGTGAGAAAGTGAAAAGTAAAAAGTCATTCAACTTTCAACTTTAAAACTTTCAGCTAATTTATTTTTTATCTTTAACCAAAACCTCATCAATCATCCCATATGCTTTTGCCTCTTCTGCCGTCATCCAATAATCTCTGTCACTATCCTTTTCTACATCTTTCATCGATTTTCCAGAGTGGGTTGAAATAATTTCATACAATTCTTTCTTTAACTTTAAAATCTCTTTTACTGTAATTTCCATGTCGGTTGCTTGCCCCTGAGCACCTCCTAATGGCTGATGAATCATAACCCTAGAATGCTTTAAAGCACTTCTTTTTCCTTCTGCTCCAGCGCATAGTAATACAGCTCCCATAGAAGCTGCCATACCCGTACAAATTGTAGATACATCTGGATTTACATATTGCATAGTATCATAAATACCCATTCCTGCATATACACCTCCTCCTGGAGAGTTCAGATAAATTAAGATGTCTTTCTTAGAATCAACAGATTCTAAGAATAGTAACTGTGCTTGAATCACATTGGCCACATAATCGTTAATTCCTACTCCAAGAAAAATAATTCTATCCATCATTAATCGAGAAAAAACATCCATAGAGGCAACATTCATTTGACGTTCTTCAATAATTGTTGGAGAAATATAATTTCCGTAAACAGAACTATAATTATCTAAGGTGGTACTACTTATTCCCGCATGCTTAGTAGCGTATTTTCTAAATTCATCTTTATCGAACATATTGCTTATTGTTTTAATTTATGAAGTAAAATTAGACGACTAATTTACTATATATTGTTATTCTATTTTCAGTTTTTAATAACTTTTAAGAATATTTTATTTCCACAAAAAAAGCCTCACAATGTGAGGATTTAATTTTATTTTTTCTTGTAGGCTATTTTTAGAAAATCATCATACGAGACTTCTTTTTCTTTTAACTTGAGAGAATTCTTATAAAGCTCCATTAACTTGGTGTCATACATCATCATATAGAGATTCCGAGCCTCCTCTTCATTCTGCAATACTCTATTGGCAGTTTCAGTCAATTCTTCATCATTATTTCCAGGTAAACCCATCCCTGCCATTTGTTGAGCTAATAATCCTTTAGTATGTTCTACAACTTCTTCCGGGGTAACCTTAATATTGTTCTTCTTAATGATTTTATTTTCAATCAGCTGCCATTTTAATCCCTTTGCGTACTCTTCATACTCTTCTTCTACTTGTTCTTTTGAGATTGGTTTCTCATTGGATTCTACTATCCATCTTTTTAAGAACTCATTTGGTAACTTTAATTTTAATTTATCGATGAGTTTTTCTTGAATGTCTGCTTTTAGTTTTCTATCAGCATCTGTAGACAATCCTCTTCCTAGCTCCTCAGTAACTTTAGCTCTAAATTCCGAAATATCTTTTACCGTATTTGGACCGTAAACTTTATCAAACAATTCTTGATTCAGTTCTGCAGGAATTATCCTATTTACTTTTTCTACCGTAAACTTAAATTTAGAAATAATCGTTGCCAAAGTAGCTACATCAACCCCGATAGCCGCAGCTTGGTCAGAGGGATTTTCAGAAATTGTCTTAGGGTCAACCTCAAACGTATCATTAGCTTTTGCACCAACTAAACGCTGTTGTAATTTTTTATCCGTAACTGCTGGAATAATAATTACTGAAGAATGGCTTATTCCTCCCTCCTTTACATTTCCGGTACCATCTAATTCCTCAAATTTTCCAAAAATCATATCATTCGCATTAGCAGCATCAGGGTTACTCATTTTACCATAACGCTTCGCCACATCTTCAATGTATTTATCTACGTCTTTCTCTGCTACTTTAATTTTGTAGTAATCTAATTTTAGTTTAGCTCCTAAGTCAACATCAAATTCCGGAGCAATACCCACTTCATAACTAAACTCAAAATCTTTTTGATTTGTCCAATCAATTTTTTCTTGCTCATCTAATTTTGGAAGCGGATTTCCCAATAAGTTTAAATCCTCATCCGTAATAAATTTGTGTAAAGATTCTGATAAAATTTTGTTGATTTCATCTACCAAAACGTTCGGTCCGATTTGTTTTTTAATCATTCCCATCGGAACATGACCTTTTCTAAAACCAGGAATATTGGCTTTTTTGCGGTGATCTTTTAAAACCTTATCCACTTTTTCTTGATAATCTGCTTGATTTACTTGCACCTTAATTACTGCATTTAAATCATCCACTTTTTCTTTTGTAATGTTCATAACAACTACTTTATTGCCAGATTTATTCTGGCATCTTTTCAATTATTTGAAACAGATTCCGCAACAATCCTTCGACGAGCTCAGGATGACATCTACGGAAATGCTCTAATCTAAAAAAGGTACAAGGCGAACCCCATACCTTTTTCTTGTGCGGGTGAAGGGACTTCCCTCGATTACACTCGGGATAAACCTCTCGTCCATTCGCCCTTATTATTTTGTGCGGGTGAAGGGACTCGAACCCCCATGCCGCGAAGCACTAGATCCTAAGTCTAGCGTGTCTACCAATTTCACCACACCCGCAAAAGGAGTGCAAAAATAGAACTTTTTACCTTTTAGACAATAAGTTGTTCAATAAAGTTTATTGCGTTTTTTTCACCCATTTTCTAGCATTTACAAATGCTTCAAACCAAGGTGTTACATCATCACGTTTTCTATCTGAAGGATAATGACCAGTTTGCCATGGAAAAATAGTTCTTTCCAAGTGTGGCATCATCGCTAAATGCCTACCATCATCAGAACAAATACCAGCAGCATCATATTCAGAAGCATTAGGGTTAGCAGGATAATGACTTCCTGAGTATCTCAAGTTAATGTTATATTCCTTTTCCTCTCCCTCAAATAAGAAACGACCTTCTCCATGTGCTACCCATATTCCTAATTTACATCCCGCCAAAGAATTAAACATGACTGAATTATTGTGAGGAATATCTACATTTAAATAACTTGATTCAAATTTGCCAGATTTGTTATGGTGCATAGGTTGTATTTTTCCCTTGGATTGAATTAAATTCAGCTCCATCATCAACTGGCAGCCGTTACAAACCCCTAAACTCAAAGTATCTGTTCTTGCATAAAAATTATCTAGTGCTTGCTTTGCTTTTGGGTTATACAAGAATGCTCCTGCCCAACCTTTAGCTGAACCTAACACATCTGAATTAGAAAACCCACCAACAAAAACGATCATATTTACATCACTCAAATCTTCTTTACCGGCAATTAAATCAGTCATGTGAATATCTTTCACATCAAAACCAGCCAAGAATAAGGAATAAGCCATTTCTCTATCTCCATTTACACCTTTCTCTCGGATAATGGCTGCCTTAATTCCCGTTTTATTTTGTCTACCATGCTCAACTCCATAATCTATCATTTTCCCACTAAAAGAGGCTGGAAATTGATAGTCTAAAATGGTGTTTTTATAGCTTTCAAAACGCTCTTTAGCCAAAATCTGTGTTGACTGTTTTTGATCCAATAAATAGGATGTTTTGTACCAAACATCTCTCATTTCATCAATATCAAAATTCAATTCAGCACCATGGTGTTTGATGTTTATATTTCTGTCATTTGTAGGTGTTCCTATAATGTGTGCGTGGATACCATTTTCCCCAAATTCAGAAACTACTGCATCACTATTCTTAACTTGAATAACAACAGCAGCAATTTCACTAAATAAAATTTTAGTGAGGTCTTTTTCTTCTAAAGAAGCAAAATTGATTTTTAAACCACCTTTCGAATTAGGGAAATTCATTTCGAGCAAAGTGGTAATTAATCCACCAGCGGAAACATCATGTCCTGCCAAAATTAATTCATCATTTATTAATTTTTGAACAGCATTAAATGCGTTTGCAAAATATTTATCATCTTTAACAGTAGGGGAAACATCCCCTAGCTTATTAATAACTTGGGCAAATGAGGAGCCTCCTAATTCAAATTTTTCTTTAGAAAAATCCACCAAAATCAATGAAGTGCTTTCATCATTAATCAAAGTAGGCTCTACTATTTTTTTAATATCTGAAACTTCTCCTGAAGCGGAAATAATTACTGTTCCAGGCGCATAAACCACATCATTTTGGTATTTCTGAACCATAGATAGTGAGTCTTTTCCTGTAGGAATATTAATTCCCAAAGCACAAGCAAAATCACTTACTGCTTCAACTGCATCATACAAGCGAGCATCTTCGCCCTCATTTTTACAAGGCCACATCCAATTGGCGCTTAAGGAAACTGATTTCAATCCGTCTTTTAACGGTGCCCATACAATATTGGTTAAAGCTTCTGCAATAGCCATTTTACTGCCATTTTTTGGATTAATTAGTGCATTAATTGGAGCATGCCCTAATGCAGTAGCTATTCCTGATCTTCCTTTGTAATCAATTGCTACAGCTCCTAAATTATTTAAGGGTAATTGAATTTCTCCCGTGGTTTGCTGCTTGGCAATTTTTCCAGTAACCGAACGATCAACCTTATTTGTTAACCAATCTTTACAGGCTACAGCCTCTAGTTGTAAGACTTGCTTCAAATAATTTTCAATATTGTTACTGTTGTAATCAATTGCGCTAAACTTGTTGTTTGCAGACTTGTCAGTAATCACTGTTTTTGGTGGTTTGCCAAACATATCTTCAATTTGAAGATCTATTGGATTTGCTCCTGTTTCCTTATCTTCAAACTTAAAATGATGATCTCCCGTTACTTCTCCAACCACATATATTGGAGAACGTTCTCTTTTGCAAATTTCATCCAATAAAGCGATATCTTCTTGCTTTATAACCAATCCCATTCGCTCTTGAGATTCATTTCCAACAATCTCCTTAGCGGATAAAGTGGGGTCTCCAACAGGTAGCTTCCTCAAATCAATTGTTCCGCCAACTTCTTCTACCAATTCTGACAAACAATTTAAGTGACCACCTGCCCCGTGATCGTGAATGGAAACTATAGGGTTGTTAATAGATTCCACAAAAGCACGAACTACATTTGAAGCTCTTTTTTGCATTTCCGGATTAGAACGCTGAATAGCATTTAATTCAATAGCATTGCTAAATTCTCCAGTAGCAACAGAAGAAACGGCACTTCCTCCCATTCCAATTCGGTAGTTATCACCTCCCAACACCACAATTTTGTCTCCTTTTTCAGGAATATGTTTTAAAGCATCCTGATGCTTTCCATAACCAACACCCCCAGCTTGCATAATTACTTTATCATAACCAAATTTCTTTCCAGCTTCAGTATGTTCAAAGGTTAAAACAGAACCATTAATTAAAGGTTGCCCAAATTTATTTCCAAAATCAGAAGCTCCGTTGGAAGCCTTAATCAAAATATCCTTTGGTGTTTGGTATAACCACTTTCTCTCATTCATTCCATTTTCCCATTCTCGAGTATTTTCTAAACGAGAATAAGCTGTCATGTATACTGCTGTTCCTGCCATTGGCACACTTCCTTGTCCACCAGCCATTCTATCCCTTATTTCACCGCCAGAACCAGTAGCGGCACCATTAAAAGGCTCTACTGTTGTTGGGAAATTATGAGTTTCTGCTTTTAAAGAAAGTACAGTTTCAATATTTTTTGTTTCAAAAAAGTCAGCTTTGTTTTGCGACACAGGAGCAAATTGCATCGCGGTCGGTCCTTTCACAAAACTTACGTTGTCCTTATAAGCTGATACTATCGTATTCGGATTTTCATTTGATGTTTTACGAATTAAATTAAATAAAGAGGATGGTTTCTCTTTTCCATCAATTACAAAAGTTCCATTGAATATTTTGTGTCGACAATGTTCTGAATTGACCTGAGAAAAGCCAAAAACTTCACTATCAGTTAATTTTCTTCCTATTCTATCACTTACGTTTTCTAAGTAATCCACTTCATCTTCACTCAAAGCTAAACCTTCTGTTTTATTATATTCAGTTATATTTTCTATATACTCTACTTTTTCTGGTTCAATATTTACGGTAAACAAATCTTGGGTTAGATTAGTAATCATATTCTCCAGCATAGGATCAAAAAAATCTTTTTCTGATTCAGCAATTTTGTATTCCTCAATTCTAATAATATTATTGATTGCCATATTTTGAGTAATCTCTACCGCATTAGTACTCCATGGAGAAACCATTTCTGCTCTAGGACCAATAAAAAAGCCAGTTAATTCAGTCTCTTCAAACTCATCTCCACCAAAAAGCCAGTTTAATTTAGGAGCATCAGTTGCATCCATTTTACCCTCAAACTGAACTGCTATAATTTTATTAGAATTGGTTTTAAAGAATACTATCATTTTATACTTTTGAAAAGAAGATGCAAAGTTAGAAAGAACGGCAAATAGAACACTTTATCTAACCATTTTTTTTCACAACATTTCAACATAAAATGTTAACGTAAAAATATTTTAATTTTAAGTAAACCTTTTTACTGTTTTAGACGTATTACTATCGTAATATCCAAATAATCCCTACTAAATTGGACTTAGAAGAAATAATAGAAGGTTGTTATCAAGGCAAAAGACAACACCAAGAGGCACTTTATAACATGTTTGCCTCAAAAATGTTTGGTGTTTGTCTAACCTATACTAAAGATCGTGACTTAGCCCAAGACATCTTACATGATGGTTTTTTTAAAGTATTTAAGAAATTTGACAAGTACAACGATTCTTGGAGTTTGAATGCCTGGATAAGAAGAATTATTGTAAATACAGCTATTGACCATTTCAGGAAAATGAACCGAATGACAAATGTTGATTTTCAGGAATCGGCATATTTGGCTGGTACACACGATGAAGTTTCAGAAGCTTCCAAAACTGGAGATTTATCCGAAATTATAAATATGCTTCCCAACGGAGCAAAAACTGTTTTTAACCTCTATACTGTTGAAGGCTACAAACACAAAGAAATTGCTGATATGCTAAACATTAGTGTTGGCACATCAAAATCTCAATTATCAAAAGCAAAAAGTGTGTTGAGAGATTTAGTGAATAAATATTATGTTAGATAAGCGATGAAGGATATGGAAAACATAGAAGACTGGTATAGAAACGAGCTTAACAACTACAATGTTGAACCAGATAAAACTGTTTGGGATTCTCTTTCTAAAGATTTAGATGCTGATGCTCCTCTAACTGAAGAGAACATTAGTGAATGGTATAAAAAAGAGGTGACTAAACTAGAAGAAAAACCCGATTATAAAGTTTGGGAAAAGCTTTCTACTAAATTAGATACCGCTTCTGTATGGGATAAATTAGTAGTGTCTTTAAATAGATATGATCAAATTATTTGGTGGAGAAATCTGACTTTTAAAGGGACTGCCCTTTTTCTTCTATTTTTTGGAAGTTATTTAGCATACGACAGCTACTCTAATAACGAAAGTAGTGTAACAAATATTCTTAATGAAAATATTGTTGTTGAAAAAACAGCAACCAACAGCACGATTGTTACCGCTTCAGGTAATGATAAAAATGATAATATTAGTTTATCTAAAAAAGCTGTCCAAACTTTTAATAAGAATGATGTAATAGTTGGTAACAATAAATCAACCCAAGCTGTTATTGCTAATAATTCTGTAAATGACAATATATCTCCGGAAGAAAAAGTAAATGTTGCTGTAAAAGATGCTAATAAAACTATCAGTCGAGAATTAAATAAAAATCGTGGAAGAAGCAAGTATAGTAGCTCTTATGCTTCTTTAGATAAAATCCAAAAACATTACAGTTCTATTTATAAAGATAAATTAGATGAATTAAAATCAGAGACTGAGAAAGATATTAATAGATCTATTGATCGACATACCCTTACCGAAAAAGATATTTCTTACATGTACGCTAGTGGTGATTTTTTAGTTAAGAAGGATAGAAACAAAATTGTATTTAACAGTAAGCGATTTTCTTCTTACTTTATTTTTGGCTTATATGCTAGAAGAATATATGTTGGAGTTAATAGTGGTTTTAAAAAACAGGGAATGATAACGAGTTTAAAAAACAACTCTTCATTAGCTGAATACAAACAAAATAACTTACTTGATTTTGGAAGTAACTTTGGAGGAACTGTTGGGTATATCATTTCTGACAAATTTAATTTAGAAGCTAATATAAACTTAAACTCTACCTCTGGATACAAAAGAGCATTTGATGGTGAAGATCTTTCTTACCAAGAAAATTTAAACTTAAATTATACCTCCATTAGCCTTTTAGCTAAAAAAATGAATAATAAATCAACTTTTGATAATAAAGTATATTCTACTAATCTCATTGGTGGAGTTTACGCCAGCTATTTAAGATCCGCAGTTTCTGATGTAAATGGTGTTTCTCGTAGCTTAGATGAATACAATAAAACCGATTTTGGAATAGTTTTAGGAATTGAACAAGACAGATACATTACAAAAACACTTGTTGTAACACCAGGTGTAAGATACAACCAAGGATTAGCAAATACTGCTAATGAAAATAGTCCTTTTAAATTTGCCCGAAACTTTTCTTTTGAATTTAATTTGGGTGTTAAATACATTTTCTTAAAAAAAGGGAAAGATTAAATCCAACCTTTTCTCAGTTTAAAACGTGTTAGTAACAGAGTTGCTTAAGACAACATGACTTTATTTAAAAACATATTATCTACTATTCTAATTGCTGGAATATTTGCCTTACACCCTAGCTTAAATAAGGGAGAAACTCCTATTACTTATTTACAACACTTCGTTTATGGAAACTCATTAAACATTTCAACTAACAACACTATTGATAAAAATTTGCTAGAAATAAAATGGATATGCAAAACCAAAAATATTGAATGCAAGGATTTAATTATTTTTAAAGGAGGGAAACAAATAAACAATATCCCATCTGAAAAAGGAAATCAAAAGTTAATTGTTTATTACGCTCAAAATAAAGTTGGAGAAGTTTCACAAAACAAAGCAACGGAAAAACAAGCTCATCAATATAAAATTGAATTACTATCAAAAAACAATTCATTATTTTTTAAAGGAGAAATTATTGGACCTTCACCATACAAAGGTCCTCCTACCACGATACTTTCGGTAGCATCGTTATAAAAAAAGGCTTCAAATCAAATTTTGAAGCCTTTTTAATAGAAGATATTAATGTTAACCACACTTAGAATGTCCGCTACTTTTGCAATTCAAACATCCTTCTTCATAAACCAACGAAGGTTCGCTACAACTAGGGCAAACATTTTCTGCTGGTTTTGTTCCATTAGGAATAAATTTCTTTAATGAACGAACAACGCCTTTTTTCCATGTATTTAGAGTTTCATCATTTAAGTGTAAATTGTTTACCATATCCACAACAAAACTCAAAGGCATTCCATGACGTAATACTCCAGAGATCAATCTCGCATAATTCCAGTATTCTTTGTTGAACGTTCTCGACAATCCTTCGATAGTTGTTTTATAACCATAGCTATCTTGATATTGAAAGTCATAACGAGAACCTTCGTCTGTTTTGGTCTTAATTACCCAACCTTTATCCACATGAGATAAAATCGAAAAAGATTCTTCGGCTTCACCAGTAAATATTTCATAAGGACGACCATCTAATAATCCAATAACAGCAATCCATTTTTCGCTTTCATTAATAAACTTGATGATTTCGGCCTCTAATTTTTCTGGACGTTTTGGTGCTTGAGTTTCTAGAAAAGCATTTATTACTTTATCTTTTTCTTCTTCTTTCTTTTCATCTTCAGATACTAATACTCCACTTCTTGAACCATCTCTATAGACCGTAATTCCTTTACATCCTTCTTCCCATCCAGTAAGATATATTTCACCTACCATTTCTTCCGAACAATCATTTGGTACATTTACTGTTACACTAATTGAATGATCCACCCATTTTTGAACAGCACCTTGTAATCTCACTTTCTCTACCCAATCAACATCATTTGCAGTTGCTTTATAATAAGGAGATTTCTTAACAATTTTAGTTAACTCCTCTTCATTCATTGTGGCAACCTCATCTTTGTTATAACCCTTAATTTCTAACCATTTAACAAATTGATGGTGAAACACATGATACTCTTCCCAAGAGTCACCTACCTCATCTACAAAATCAACTCTAGCTTGTTTATCATTAGGATTTACTTTTCTTCTTCTCTTATAAGAAACCATAAATACTGGCTCAATTCCTGATGAAGTTTGAGTCATTAAACTCGTTGTTCCTGTTGGAGCAATAGTTAGCAAAGCAATGTTTCTTCTTCCGTACTTTACCATATCATTGTAAAGATTTTCATCTGCCTCTTTTATTCGATTTATCATCGGATTTTTTTCCTCTCTCATTGCATCATATATGGGAAAAGCTCCTCTATCTCTAGCCATATCTACCGAAGAGCGGTAAGCTGCTATTGCTAATTTTTTATGGATATCAGTAGAAAAACTAGTTGCTTCCGGTGTTCCATATTGATAATTTAAAGCTGCTAACATGTCTCCTTCTGCAGTAATTCCTACACCGGTTCTTCGTCCTTCAATTGCTTTAGTTTTTATTTTTTTCCAAAGTGTTAACTCTGTTCTTTTTACCTCTAAATTTTCAGGGTCAGATTCTATTTTGTCAATAATCTTATTCACTTTTTCCATTTCTAAATCAACAATATCATCCATAATTCGCTGAGCCATACCAACATGATTATTAAATTTTTCATAATTAAAAGTGGCCTCTTCTGTAAATGGATTTTCTACATAACTGTATAAGTTTACAGCTAATAATCTGCAACTGTCGTAAGGACATAAAGGAATCTCACCGCAAGGGTTGGTAGAAACTGTTTTAAACCCTAAATCTGCATAACAATCAGGTATTGATTCATCTATAATGGTATCCCAAAATAAAATTCCTGGTTCTGCAGATTTCCAAGCATTATGGATAATCTTATTCCATAGATTTTTAGCATTTACAGTATTGGTGTATTTTGGACTTTCAGAATGGATTGGATATTGCTGATTATAATCTTCACCCGATTTAACAGCTTTCATAAAGTCATGATCTATTCTTACCGAAACATTTGCCCCAGTAACTTTCGTTCCATCCATTTTTGCATTAATAAAATGTTCTGCATCAGGGTGTTTTATGGAAACTGAAAGCATTAATGCTCCTCTTCTTCCATCTTGTGCAACTTCTCTAGTAGAATTAGAATACCTTTCCATAAATGGAACTATGCCTGTAGATGTTAATGCACTATTTTTAACAGGACTTCCTTTTGGCCGAATATGGGATAAATCATGACCAACTCCACCCCTTCTTTTCATTAATTGAACTTGTTCTTCATCAATTTTCATTACTCCCCCATAAGAGTCAGAATCCCCATCATTACCTATAACAAAACAATTGGACAAAGAACCTATTTGGTAATCATTTCCTATTCCGGTCATGGGCCCACCTTGAGGAACAATGTATTTAAAATCTTTTAGTACTTGATATATTTCTTTTTCAGTGTATGCGTTCTCATATTTTTTTTCTACTCGGGCAATTTCCTTTGCCAAACGTTTATGCATTTGATCTGGATTGCTCTCAAAAATGTTACCTTCTGAATCTTTTAACGCATATTTATTTATAAAAACATTAGCAGCAAGTTCATCCCCTTTAAAATATTTTGTCGATTCAGTTAAAGCTTCATCAAAAGAATAACTTTTTTTCACGGTTTCGTCATTTTTTTGATTAGTGTTCACTAAATTTTCCTCTTTTTGCTCGACAGCATCATCCACTTGATTTAATGTTTTCTCCATTTCTGAAAGGGTTATAAAGTTTTTAAATAACGAAATTTTACTGCTAAAATTTCCTTGTACAATTATAGTTGATTGTTAAAATTTAAAGCATGATTTTTGTCAATAAATTTACTAACAATCGATTTGCAAGTTAGCCTATATGTTTACTAGCTCGAATAGAAATAACCTAATCTTATTAACAAGACTTTCTTAATTTCAAAATTTTTCTTACGGAAAAGAATTTATTTATAATACAAGAAAATTAATTGACATATTGAAATTAGATTAGTTAAATCATCCCTTTTTTAATAAATTTGCTATCCTTATTAAATTGGTATGGACAAAGTAGTAGGAGTAGAATTAAGTCATCGATTTGCACCAATTGCCGTTAGGGAAAGATTAGCCCTTAACCAAGAGCAAACTATCAAAGCTTTAGAGGTGTTAAAAAAATCCTATGATGAGGTTTTTATTATTTCTACCTGTAATCGATTATCCATTTATGCCTACGGAAAGAGCCATAATGAAATTTTAAATTACTTTGATCAATTTGGAAATTATCGCCAATATTTATCCATTTTGCCCGATAGCGAAATTGCAATTAGGAACTTATTTTCTACTGCCGCTGGTTTAGAATCTCAAGCCATAGGCGAACATCAAATTACTGGACAAATAAGAGAAGCCTTAGATTTAGGAAGAGAACAAAAAACGGTTGGTCCTGTTTTAGATGAATTAATTCGGCAGAGTTTACATACTGGCAAACGAGTACGATTAGAAACAAATATTGGTAAATTCTCAGCATCACTTGCTACAGTTGGGTTTGAGTTAATTAATAAGCATGATTTTGAAATAGTTGATACTACTTTTCTTGTAATTGGAACTGGAAACATGGCCAATTTAGTTACTACTGTTTTAGATAGGACAAAAGTTAAAAAACTATACATTGCCAGTCATGATCAAGATCGAGCTGACGAAATGGCAATAGAATGGAATGGTGAGTCTGTAAATATGGAAAATATGCACCAAGCTTTATCAGAGGCAAGTGTGATTATTGGAGGTACACAGGGAGAAATAAACTTACTGCACGAAGAAACTATGGCGGAAAGCAAATGCCCTAGAGCAAAATTTGCATTACAATCTGGTGGTTCAAAATTATTCATCGATTTTGGTGTTCCAAGAAATTTTAATCCAGAATTAAAGGAAGATAAAAATATTACATTATACGATTTAGATGATATCAAAAAAATCACCTACAACGGATTACTAAAAAGATATGATGAAATTCCTAAGGCAAGACAAATAGTAAACGAAGAGTTAGACTGGTTAATGGTTTGGTTAAGAAACAGAAAAGTAGCTCCAGTAATTGAGGCCTATTGGAATAATATGGAAGACATCAAGGATGAAGAATTAAAATGGTTACTTCCTAAATTAGACAAAGCAGATAAACATACAAAAGATTTATTGGAACGATTTACTCACCGTTTATTAAGAAAAATATCAAACCCAACTATTGAAGGGATTAAGAAAATTGCTCAAAATTTACATGAACAGGATAACCCTATAAATACTGCCAAACAAATTTTAGATGTAAAAGGTGTTGATATTTATATTCCAAAAAATAAAATTATTGTTGGTACAAGAGGTAGTAAATTGGCACTAACCCAAACCAATTGGGTTATTGAACAGCTTAAAAAAATTCAACCAGACTATGAATTTGAAACCCGCATTATTCGCACAAGTGGTGATGATGGAGATATTGATATGGTCGGAGCGTTTACTTCAGCATTACAACGCTCAATGCTCGCAGGAGAAATAGATATTGCCGTTCACAGTTATAAAGATTTACCTACGGAAGAAGTAGTTGGATTACGAGTTATTCCTATAACCAAAAGAATGGATGTGAGAGATGTTCTCATTTCTAAATCTGGAGAAAAATTGAGTGAGTTGCCTACTGGAGCTGTAATTGGAACGGGTAGTTTAAGAAGAACAGTTCAGCTAAAACAGGTTAGACCAGATTTGGAATATAAGTTTATTCAAGGAAATGTAGAGAGCAGAATCCATAAAATGGAAACTGAAGATTATGATGCTATTGTTTTGGCGGCAACAGGATTAGAAAAAATGAATATGTTGGATGTTGCTACTGAAATTTTTGAAACTGATGTGATGGTACCTGCTGTTGGACAAGCCATTTTGGGGGTTGAAATAATTGATAAAAATGGTTCCATATTGGACTTAGTAAAACAGCTTAAACATGAACCCACTAAAAATGCAGCTGATGCGGAAAGAGCGTTTTTAATAGCTCTTGGAGGAGGGTGTAATTTACCTATTGCAGCTTATGCTCAAGCAACTGAAACCGAAATAACCATTGAAGGTATCTTTGCAACTGAAGATGGTAACCATTTTGAAAAAGGTGTTATTTCAGGGAGCATTAATGATAGGAAAGATTTAGCTAGAAAACTCGCTGCTGAATTAAAAGAAAAATTAGAAAGTAAAAAAAAAGTAGTTTTAAGTGATGTTACCACTTAAAGATAAAACTATTTTAATTACGCGTTCTGTTACTCAAGCAGAAGATTTTATTACTCAATTACAAAATTTAGGTGCTAAAACTATCACACTTCCTTTAATTGAAAATACTGCAATCAATCATGAAGAATTAAAAATTAAGGTAAATCAAGCTGATTATGACTGGCTAATATTTACAAGTGTTAATGCTGTCCAGTTCTTTTTTGATGTAATCCCAGTTGATAAGGTAAAGGCAAAAATTGCTGCAGTTGGGTCAAAAACAGCAGAATTAATTCAAGAAAAGGGTTTAAAAATTGATTTTACTCCTTCAAAGTTTACCGCTAAACATCTTGCTAAAGAAATCCCAGTGAAACCAAATGAATCCATTTTAATTCCTCGGTCTATTTTAGCAACTCCCCTTTTAATTGATATTTTAGAGGCAAGAAAATGTAAAGTAATCCCCATTGCTATTTACAACAACAATTCTATTTCTTACTCAAAAGAGGAATTAGATAAGATATTTTCACAAAATGTAGATTATATTACATTTACGAGTGGTTCAATTGTCAAATCATTTGTAGCTACAGGTGTAAATTTAAAAGATGAAAAAGTAATTTGCATTGGCCCAGTCACGGCAAAAATTGCTAAGAAAGCCAACCTAAAAGTACACGCAATAGCTGATTTCCATACAACAGAAGGAATGATTAAAGCAATTATGCTCCAACCATAGAAATATCAAATTGTACTAAACTTATAAATTCTTTTACTCTTTTCTCTAATTCTGTTTCCGATAAATTTTGCATTCTCTCAGTTCCAAATTTTTCAACACAAAATGATGCGAGTGCACTTCCATAAATAATTGCTCTTTTCATGTTATTAAATGAGATGTCTTTTGTCTCGGCTAAATAACCAATGAATCCCCCAGCAAAAGTATCTCCAGCTCCCGTTGGGTCAAATACGTCTTCTAGTGGTAATGCCGGAGCAAAAAACACATTATCCTTGTCAAACAATAAAGCACCATGCTCTCCCTTTTTAATAATTAAATAGGTAGGTCCCATAGCTAGGATCTTTTGTGCAGCTTTTGCTAAAGAATATTCTCCTGAAAGCTGTCTTGCTTCCTCATCATTAATAGAAAGAACATCTACCATGTTTATAGTGTTTTTTAGTTCGTCCATAGCAATGTCCATCCAAAAATTCATGGTGTCCATTACAATTAATTTTGGTCTATGATTCAAATTATTAATAACTTGTTTTTGTATTGCAGGTGATAAATTACCTAACATTAGATACTCACAATCCTGGTAATTATCAGGTACTTTTGGGTTAAAAGTTTCTAACACATTTAGCTGAGTATCTAAAGTATCTCTGGTATTCATATCATTATGATATTTACCAGACCAAAAAAAAGTTTTTTCGTTTTCTCTTATTTCTAAGCCTTCTAAATCTACTTTATGGTCTTTCATCATATCCATAGCTTCTTGTGGAAAATCTCCTCCAACTACCGAAATAATGTTTGTTTTATTTACAAAATGAGATGCTGCCAAGCCAATGAATGTAGCTGCTCCTCCTACTATTTTTTCTGTTTTCCCAAACGGTGTTTCAATTGCATCAAAAGCAACTGTACCAATAACTAATAAGCTCATAAATTCTGTTTTAATTTCTTACAAATATATTGTATAAATCAAAACTTTCAACTAATATTGCATCCGATTTAATTCGAAATTCCTCCTTAGCTCAGCTGGTTAGAGCATCTGACTGTTAATCAGAGGGTCCAAGGTTCGAGTCCTTGAGGGGGAGCAAAATTAAGCCACTAGTAATAGTGGTTTTTTTGTTTTAACCAACCTAACCTTTTGATTTATAAACATTTCAACTTAATT
>JBFIEB010000002.1:0-37945 GCA_041603555.1 Vicingaceae bacterium | reverse complement strand
GATTTAGCGAAAGCGACACGATGAAAGCATTTACTGTTGGTGGAGAATATACTTTTAGTAATGTGTTTAAATCTGATGTTGGATTATTAGTTGAATATACTTATGACGATAGAAAACTCTTACCTTTTAATGGGTTAAATGATGATTTTTTTATTGGGATGAGGATAACATTTAACGACAAACAAAGTACCGACTTCTTAGGTGGAGCAAACATTGATAGAGAAAAGGGGACACTCACTTACTTTGCTGAAGCAAACAGAAGGCTAGGTGATTCATGGAAAGTTACTATTAAGGCTTTAGGTTTTGATAAAATCGATGAAAATGATTTCCTATATCTGGTAAGAAAAGATGGATTTGTTGAATTTTCTCTAGCTAAATACTTTTAAGTATATCTCCCCTATTAACTTATTGTTGTTAATTCTTTATTAACCAACATTTCTAAAAGGGTATAATACGATTTATTTTTGTGCTGTTTTAACAGTATTCGTTTTTCATGACAAAAAAAATACTTCTAAGTTTATTTATTTTATTAATGGGGGTCGTAAGCATAATTGCTTATAATTTTTACAAAAATGTAAAAACACCGATTAATAAAACTGCTTTTGAAGCAATCCCCCAAAATGCCGCATTAATTATAAAAGAAAACAATTTTAATGCACTTTATAGCAAGATAACTTCTACCAATATTATTTGGGAAGAAATCATCACTAATACATCTACTGGAAAAGCTATAAATGCACAAATCCATTTTTTAGATTCCTTATTATCTGGTCCTTTTAAACCAATGTTTATAAATAATACATTTTTAGGTTCTCTTCATTTATCTGGAGCTAATGATTTTGATTTTATCTTTTATATCCCCGTTTCTGAGGAAATAACTGAGGAAAAAATGATTCAAAAAATAAAAAACATTACCAAAAAGAATCCTAGTTCAAGAGATTATGATGGGGTTTCTATTTACTCTTTCCCCACAAATAAATCAGAAAAAATTTCTTTAACTATATATAAAAACACCTTAGCATTTAGCTACAGCACTGTTTTAATAGAAGATGTCATTAGGCAATTAAATTCTGAAACGAGTCTATTAAACAATCCCGATTTTTCAAAAATAACTAACAGTGCTGGGCAATCTGAAGATGGAAATTTATTTATAAACAATAAGTATTTTTCTAAAGTGATTAATCAGTACCTAAACAAATCAAGCAAAGAGTATATGATTCCTTTTGAAAAACATACCGGTTGGACAGAACTTGACATTAGCATTAAACCTAATAGCATTGGATTTAATGGTTTTAGTTATTCTAATGAAAAAAGTAATCATTCAATTACCTTGTTTAAAAATCAAAAGCCACAAAATATAGCTCTTATTTCCATTACCCCTTTTAACACAGCTTACCTATATCATTATGGGTTAAGTGATGCTAAAAGCTATTTTGAAAATAGGAAACTATCCTTAAAAAACACGAATCAGTTTTTTAGTTATCAAAAATATTTAGATGAACAAACATCCAACTTTGGTGTTGATTTAGAAGAAGAGTTTCTAGCAAACATTGGTAATGAACTAGCTTTTATCATCACAGAATCTTTAACAGATGATTTTACAAATAATAAATTTATTGTTTTCAATGCGCATGATATTGAAAAAACAAAGAAAAATTTAATTCGTATTGCTACAAAAGTAAATTCAGATTCATACCAAATTGATACTTTCAACGAATACGAAATAAATAAAATAAACCTTCCGAATCTCTTTAAAAATTTATTCGGAAAACCTTTTATCAATTTAGATAACCACTATTATACTTTAATAAATGATTATGTCGTTTTTGGGAATAGTGAAAGTGCTTTAAAAACTTTTATTACCAACGTAACAAATAAAAAAGTATTGGCTAATAATGATAATTTCAAAGTATTCAATGAAAACTTATCTTCCAGAAGTACCATTTTTATTTATAACAACATTGCTCGGTCTATCAATTTATATAAACAATTTTGTAAGGACGATGATTTACCTATGATAGATGAAAAAATTGAGAACTTTAGAAAATTTGAAGCAATCGCTTTTCAAATGAGTACAGAAAAAAATGGATTATATTACAACAACATTTTCTTAAAGTACAATCCAATATACAAACAAGAAACAAGTACTTTATGGGAATTAGAACTAGACACCACTGTTAACTCAACTCCTCAAATAGTTATCAATCATAAAACAAAAGCAAAAGAAATTATTGTACAAGATAATGCTAATAAAATCTATTTAATAAGCAACATTGGTAAAATTATTTGGACTAAACAGTTGCAAGAACCTATTATAGGGAATGTTCATCAGATAGATGTGTATCAAAACAATAAACTGCAATTGCTTTTTAATACTGCTTCTAAAATTTACTTGATTGATAGAAACGGTAATAACGTAGAAAGCTATCCTGTAAAATTACCAAGTAAAGCCACAAATGGTATTACACCAATGGATTATTCAAAAAATAGAGATTATCGATTACTCATTGGATGCAACGATAATATGGTGTATAATTATAACATTAAGGGTGAAAAAGTAGCTGGCTGGGAATATACTTCAAATAGTCCAGCAACAAAAAATATTTGGCATTTTTCAATGGCTAATAAAGATTATATTGTTGCACCACTAAAGAATGGATGCATTAAAATAATACAACGTAATGGGAAAGATAGGCTGACCCTTAAAAATACAATACCAACAACTGCTAATAAACTTTATATTAAAATTGGTAACGACTTAAGCAAAACGTATGTCATTACTTCCGACACTTTAGGAAGAGTTCATAAACTTTTTATGAACGATAAAAAAGAAGTGATAGAATTTGAAACCCCACAACGAAATAGTTCATTTGGCTTTTTTGATTACAACAATAACAATGCGAACGATTATGTATTTAGTACCAATAATCAGCTCAAAATAATGGACATTGATAAAAAGGAAATCTGTAATAAGGAATTTCAATCGACCATAACACAAGAGCCCCTGTTCTTTAAAATGCCCAATAAAGCACACCGCCTTGGATTGGTGACTGAAAATGAAATTTACCTAATTAATACTGAGGGGGATGTGGTAGATGGATTCCCATTAGCTGGTTCTACTCCTTTTAGTATTGTTGACATTAACAATGACAATACTACTAACCTAGTGGTAGCAAATGGAAGGTTAATTTACACATACAACCTTAAGTAAATTACATTTATTTAACTTTTTAGTGTCTTTTCATTGCAATAAGCATTTAATTTTTTTGTTTTTTTGATAAAATTTTTAACCATCATATGAAGTTTATTCTTCACTTATCGATTTTTTTCGTATTCATGATTGACATTTTTAATGTCAATTTAGCTTATTCTCAAGTCAAAAAAAAGGAGAATAAACTACTAATTGGAAGGCTTGCGCTATCAGAAAATGAATATAAAACGGCCATAGAAAAATTTAATGAGGTAATAGCCGAAGAAACTCAAAACTATGAGCCTTATTATTTAAGAGGAATCGCAAAACTTGAATTGGGCGATGTAGTCGGTGCAGAAGGAGATTTTACAGAAGCCATTAAATTAAGACCTCGTAATATTAATTCATACATTGCTAGAGCATCTACAAGAGATCGATTACAAAATTATGATGGTGCTTTTACTGATTATAGTGAAGCTTTAAAAATAGACTCTACCAATTCTGATATTTATTTAAACAGGGCCATCAGTTATAATTATTTGCAAGATTATACTAAAGCTATAGCAGATTGCCAAAAAGCATTTCGTTATGGTAGCAATAAAGAGTTACTGTATATAATAAGAGGAATGTCGGAATTGGGATTAAAAAATTATTATAAAGCTATTAATGATTTTAACATTCTTATTAAGAGTAATCCAAGAAAATCGAATGCTTATGTAAGAAGAGCTACTGCTTATTATTATTTAGTTCATTATGATTCTGCTTTGGTCGATATAAATTATGCACTACATTTAGATGATAAAAGTAGTTATGCTTACTTTCAAAGAGCCATGGTTTATAATAAAATAGACCATAAAGATGATGCACTAAAAGATTTGAATAAAGTGTTGGAATTATCTCCTAGCTCAACTTCTGCTTATTATAACAGGGCCCTAATTTATACGGATAAAGAAGAATATAAAAAAGCGCTTATCGACTATGACAAAGTAATTTTGTTAAATCCGAAAAACATATTGGCTTATTATAACAGAGCAATAATACATCAGCAATTAAAAAAATATAGAGATGCTAAAAAAGATGTAGAAAAAGTCATTCAAATCTATCCCGATTTTGTGGATGCCTATAAGTTAAGAGCGTCATTAAAACAACGCTATGGAGATTATAAAGGAGCTGAACAGGATTTACAAACCGCTGAAATAATAAATAGTGGAAAGCTCGATATCAGCGATAGTTTAAAAAGAAGCGAAGAATTGAACATTGCCAAAGTTACTTCATTTAGTGGCAATAATAGCAATAAAAATGTAAGTCAAATTTCTAGCAATGAAATTTCATTGATAAGTCCTTTTTACATTAGTTTATTGGCTTCCACAAACCACAAGCGAATTGTAGATTCTTGGAATAAGAAGAATAAAGCATTTTCTGCTTACTTTCTATTAAACACTGAAGATGATGGAATAAATAAGGTACTTAAAACAGAAAAAATAAATGCCATTAATTTAAAAATTTCAAAAGAACAGGATAATGGAGAGCTATACTTAAAAAGGGCCATTCTCTATTCTTCGATGAAATTATTTGATAAGGCTATTATAGATTTTAATACTTCCTTGAGGTTAGATCCAGAAAACTATATGGCTTACTTTGGTAGAGCAAATATGCTGTATTTGACTCTGGATAGACAGGAGAACGATAATAAGCTGGCACTAGAAATGGTGGTTAAAGATTATGACAAATGCATTGAACTTAATCCTAATTATTCTTATGCCCATTTTAATCGGGCTTATTTAAAGTTTCAAACAGAAAATTATATTGGTTCTATTGAAGATTATAGTGAGGCTATAAAAAACTCTCCTTCTTTTGCAGAAGCTCACCTTAATAGAGCACTAATTTTACTAATATTAGAAAACAATGAACAAGCTTGTAAAGATTTAAGTAAAGCTGGTGAGTTGGGCATCACTAAAGGCTACGCTCTAATTTCTAAATATTGTAATAAGTAAAAAAGCCTAATCAATTGATTAGGCTTTTACATTATGCTTTTGTTGTTTTCTTTGTTTTTGTTACCGGCTTTTTTGCAACCGGCTTTTCAGCTTTCTTTGTTTTTGCTGCCGTCTTTTTTGCAACTGGCTTTTCAACTTTTTTTGCTTTTACAGTTTTTTTAGTGGTCTCTTCTGTTTCAGCTTTCTTTTTTCTTGTAACCCTTCTCTTTGGTTTCTTTTCCTCTTCTGTAGGTTCCTTGTAACTAGGATCAAAAGCAGAATCAACTAATATTCTACCACAATGCTCACATACTAACACTTTTTTATGATTTTTAATATCCATTTGTCTTTGAGGTGGTATCTTATTAAAACATCCTCCACAAGAATCTCTTTGAATAGTAACAACAGCTAATCCATTTCTGGCATTTTCTCTAATTCGTGTATAAGCTTTAATTAATCTTTCGTCAATTACTTTAGAAGCCTTAGACGATTTCTTAATTAATTTTTCTTCTTCAGATTGTGTTTCGTTAGTTATTTCTTTTAACTCCTTTTTCTTATTCTTCAAATCAATCTTTCTACCATCTAAATATTCTTTAGCTTCATCAATCTTTTCTTTCTTAGAAGTTAATAGAAATTGACCCTCTTTAATTCTCTTTTCTGACAACTCAATTTCTAAGTTTTGAAATTCCATTTCCTTGGTAATGGCATCAAACTCTCTATTATTTCTAACTTTATTTTGTTGTTCTTCGTATTTCTTAATTAAGTTATTAGCATCTTTAATACCATTCTTTTTATTAGAAATTTCAGTGGTAAGGTCTTCTATGTCGTTAGTCAATTTTTCTAACCTAAGTGTTAATCCTTCAACTTCATCTTCTAAATCCTGAACCTCTAATGGAAGCTCTCCTCTTACTGTACGAATTTTGTCAATAGTTGAATCAATAACTTGTAAATCATACAATGCTCTTAATCTCTCTTCTATTGTAGCATCTTTTGTCGCCATTTTATAGGTAATTTATTGGGTTAGTATTTTTTTTCGTTAAACGAATTGCGAAATTAGGAATTTTTTTAATAAGAATTTCATAAATTAACTCGCTTGTATATTGTTCGCTTTCATAATGCCCTACATCAACAATAATGATATTATCATCAGCATCAAAAAATTGGTGGTACTTAAAATCACCTGTAATAAAAATATCTGCTCCAACTGCAATTGCATCATTTAATAAAAAACTTCCAGAACCACCACAAATAGCGACTTTTTTCACTTTTTTATTCCTCAAATCAGTATATCTAATACAATCCGTTTTTAAATCATTTTTCAATCGATTTAAAAAATCCTTTTCATCTTCTTCAGTCTCTAATTCTCCAATAACTCCACTTCCGACATTAGTGATTTTATTCTGTAATTCAAAAACATCATAAGCAACCTCCTCGTAGGGATGAGCAGTAATTAAGCTTTCAATAACTGAGTTCAGTTTATATGACGGAACAACTGTTTCTATTCTAGTTTCATTCTCTTGATGAAATTCACCAGTTTTTCCAGCATAAGGATTTGTTCCGTCTTTCCCTCTATATGTTCCAATACCCTCTATATTATAACTACATTCATCATAGTTTCCAATACTCCCAGCTCCAGCATCAAACATTGCTACCCTAACTTCTTCCGCTTTATCTTTCGGGCAATAGGTAATAATCTTACTTAATAAACTTTTCTTAGGTTGTAAAATCTGACAGTTTTTTACACCAATTTTTTCTGCAATTTTAAAACTAACCCCATTTTCTACATTATCTAAATTGGTATGAGCAGCATAGATAATTAAATCATTTTTTACTGCTTTTATTACGGTTCGTTCTATATAGTTTTTGCCATTTAGTTTTTTCAATCCGTCAAATACTATTGGATGATGAGCAATAATCATATTACATTTAGTTGCAATAGCCTCATCTAAAATTGCCTCAACACAATCTAAACAAATCAACACCCCAGTAACTTCATCATTTATTGAGCCAACTATCAGTCCTGAATTATCATAAGATTCCTGATAAGATAAGGGAGCAAATTCTTCGATAATTGATGTAATCTCTTTTACTTTCATAATAATGGCTATAAAGATATAATTATTGAAACCTTAGTTCCAGCAATTTCATTTTTTTCATTATAAATCTGATTAGGACCTTCTATTGAACATTCTTTATTGGATATTTTGCTCACTAGTTCTATACGTCCTTTAGTTAATTCCATTCCTTTAGAGGCATGATGTTGTATTTTATCTTTTTTATCAGCTAAACTTTTATCTATTCCAATTCCATCATCTATTATATTAATAATAAGCTTATCAGTCTCCTTTATAGCATCAATAGTAATAGTTCCATGTCTGTTTGATGGTAATATTCCGTGCCAAATAGAATTTTCAATAAATGGCTGTAATAACATCGATGGAATTTTAAGAGTTTGTGGCTCTATCAATTCATCCACATTAATACTGTAATTAAATTTATCTTGAAACCTCATCTGTTCCAATTTCAAATATAAGTCAATTCGTTCAATTTCCTCATCTAAGTATATTTCATTTACTAAAGAGCTATCTAAATTTTTTCTAACTAGTTTGGCAAAACTAGATAAGTAACGATTGGCTGAAATTTTATCTTGTCTATTAATATAATACTGTATAGAATTAAGTGCATTAAAAATAAAATGCCTGTTCATACTAGCATTTAAGGCTTGTTGTTCCAGTGTTAGCATTTTAGACTTGTCAACTATTAATTGGGTCGTTCTTTTATCATGTTCAATTTTTTTTCTTCGTTTAACAATTAGCCAAACTGTAGTAGTTATAGAAAAAATACAGAATAAATAAAACCACCAAGTAAACCAAAATGGAGGTGTTATAACAAAAGTATATTGTATTGGCTTAGTCCAATGCTCTAAATTTGTAGTGGCAGAAAGTTGAAATGTAAAACTCCCAGAAGGGATGTTTGAATAGGTGACAAATGTAGATGTTGTTACTGGCTGCCATCCATTATCAAAACCATCAAGTTTAAACCTGTATTTTACTTTATCAGGGCTGGTGTGGTATATTCCAACAAAATCAAAAGTTAAGTGATTCTTATTATATTTTAATACTAAATTTTTGGGTAATTTGGTTTTTTGCTCCACCCCATCTGCATATTCACTCAAGTCTTGCTTTTCAAAAAATAGTCTTATTCCTCTAATTTGAACTTGAGGTAATGTTGCAGATGAAGACTTAAGATTTAAAGAGTGTTTCATCAATCCATGACTTGTGCCAAACCATAAATTATTTTCACTATCAATATAGGATGCATTTTGATTACATTCTAAACTTTTTAATCCGTCAAGATTAGAATACCTTATAAAATCAGTTTTTGCAAAAACATTTTTATCTAAAATATTTAGCTCATACAATCCGAAATTAGTGCCTATCCATAGATTATTTTCATCATCTAATTGTAGAAAATTTATATTGTTTGATGCGTTATTATTAGGCATTTCAATTGAATAGAAAATATCTTTTTTAATATATGCTAGTCCATTAATTGTTCCCACCCAAAGCCTATTTTGTTTATCCTTTAACATTCCCATTATGCTCGTATTTGGTAAGCCATCATACTCATCAAATTTGATATATTCTTTTGTTTGTAAATTATATTTAAACAACCCATCCGCAGAACAGAACCATATCTGATTTTCATTTTCTATAAAAATATCTCTAACATTTCTGCCAATATTTAGATTATGAATACTATCATTTTTTAAATATAATACAGATGCTCCTTCCTTTGTGCCAACCCAAATATTTCCTTGATTATCTTCTTCTAATGCATACACTTTTTTAGCATTTAAGCCTTGTTCGATTTTATACGTTTTAAAAGTGCTGCCATTAAAAACAGAAAAGCCATTAGAAGTTCCAAACCATATTCGGTTGTCCTTACTAACCATACTGCACCAAACATTATTATTTCCTAATCCATCCTTAGTGCTATAATGTTCAAATCCATTTTTACTGATTTTCGAAACTCCTTTGCCATGTGTTGAAAGCCAAATGTTCTTTTTATTATCTTCAACGATGGACATGATAGCATTTTCCTTAAGTCCATCTTGCTTGGTATAACTAATAAAGTTCTCGTTAGTAAATTTTATTAGTCCACCACCACCATCAGCGCCTAAAATTAAATTGCCACCGGAGGTCTCAATAACACAATTAATATTTTGATCTATTAATCCGTCTTTAATAGTAAAATTCTTAAACGTTCCGTTAAGTAATTTTGACACCCCTTTTCCAGAAACAAACCAGAAAGAACCATCCAATCTTTTGGTAAACGATCTAATGTGTGTACTAATTAATCCTGCCTCTGTGGAATATTTTTGGTGGGTTTTTTGGGTTAAATGAATTACTCCATCACCAAAAGTGGAACACCAAATACTATTGTCTTTGTCTACAAAAAGTTGGGTAGCATTAATATCTGGAATGGTATCCTTTATTTTAAATTGTGAATCAATTATTGAGACTCCATTTCTGGTGGCTAACCATTTATTGCCTCTTTCATCTACAAATACATCTCTAATAAAATTATTGTCAGCACCATTTGGTAATATCATATAGCTAAAAATAGTATCCTCCATATAGACTACTCCTCCGCCATCTGTAGTAAACCATAATTTTCCAGTTTTATCTTCAGCTATTGATAGTACAAAGTTTTGATTGAGTTCGTCCTTAAATTGATAACTCTTAAAAGAGGAACCATCATAAACAGAAACCCCTCCTTGAGTTCCTAACCAAATATTGCCCTTACTATCATTGTAAATAGCATCTATTTGATTGTTTAGCAATCCGTCATTCGTAGAAAAATTTTCGAAATTAATTCCATCAAATTTAGACAAGCCTCCTTTTGTCCCTATCCAAATATATCCGTCATTATCCTGATTAATGGCCTGAATTTGAGATTGTACCAATCCATCTTCTATGGAATAACTTATGAAATTGTATTGTTGGGCAAATGCACTTAAAGAAACAAAAAGTAAAATAATAACAACGAGAAATCTTATCATTAAAGGAGTTACTTAGAATGTTTTTATGGCATTAATAAAGCCTGATAATTTCCTTCTTGCTACTGGTATTGCTTCACCAGTGTCCATAATTGCAACATTCCCTTCATGACGATTAAACTCCTTTAAATGATGCCTTGTATTAATGATATGAGATTTATGTACTCTAAAAAACGTATTGGTATCCAACACTTTTTCATATCTGGCAATGGTCATACTACTAGTACATTTTTTACCATCTGCCAAAAATATTCTTGTATAGCTTTCATCTGCTTCCAAATGTACAATGTCCTCAGCTTTAATTATTTCATAACCCGTTAAAGTAGGTACAGCTATAATATCAGATTTACTATCATCTTTATAGTTATTTAGGAGTGCTTTTATCATATTGTAATCTACATTTCCTGCACTTTCATCAATAGAAATTTTTCCAACAGCTGTTTGTAAATCCTCAACATCAATAGGTTTTTCAATATAATCTATCGCTCCAGCTTTTAGGGCTTTAAGTGCAAACTGATTATGAGCAGTTATAAAAATGACAGAGAAATTTTTATTTTCAATTGACTCTAATAATTCAAACCCATCTTCATTGGGCATATTAATATCTAAAAACAAAAGATTAGGTTTATGTTTGGTTATTAGCACTCTTGCTTCTTCAGCAGAACCTGCTTCAGCTACAACATTTATTTCTGGACAAAAATCATCGAGAATTAATTTTAGATTTTCACGAGCATTTTGCTCATCATCAATAACAATAGTGCTAATAGCCATAATAGAAGTTTTAGTGCACTCTAAATGTACGGAACGTAAAAGAAAAGGTTAGCTAGAACTATCCAACGGTAGGTTTAAGAAATTAAATGGTAGTTGTCACTAATTAAATCGCTATAATGATTTTATTGTTTTTATAAATTCACTGACTCTTGCACGAGCAACTGGTAACTTTATGGTTGATTGCATCATGGCATAATAACCCTCTTCGTGAAGGTAATCGGTAAGGTGAGATAAATTGATAATGTATTTTTTATGAATGCGGTAAAATTTGTTTTCATTTAAAATTTCTTCATACACTTTTAAAGTTCTAGTGTCAAAAAAAGTATTGCCATCAACAAAATGAATTTTAGTGCAATTTCCATCACCCTCTAAATAAAGTATGTCATTATCTTCTATGATTTTAATTCCTTTAGAATGAGAAATGGTTATTTTATTAGATTCAGATTGGTAATGAATCGTTTCGGAAAAATTTTTAATGGATTCTATATAAATATCTAAATTGGATGAATCTTGAGAAAAAAGTTCTTTATAATTGAGCAACTTAGCAACAGCCTCTTTTAAATCATCAATATCAATTGGCTTTAACATGTAATGAATTGAATTGATGTTAAAAGCTTTAATAGCGTAATCCTTAAAAGCAGTTACAAAAACAATTTGAAAATTATTAGCTTTTACATCTTCTAGTAACTCCAAGCCTTCTTCTCCGCTTGGCATTCTAATGTCTAAAAAAACAGCTTCTGGCTTTTTTTCTTGAATAAGTTGTCTGGCTTCTTCCACATTTTGACCAATTCCAACTATTTCAACTTCAGTACAAAACTCATTTAAGAGCATTCGCAAGTTCTCTCTCGCTAATTCCTCATCATCAATTATTATGGCGGTTATTTTCATCCCTTACCTGTAAAAATACGTGCAAAAAACGATTTCTTTTTACCACTTCTTTGTCTGTTTATGGCTTTAGATTTTTTAGCTTGCTTTTTCATCCTTTTTTTTGTCTTCTTGGTTTGGATGTTCAAATGTCTTTTTTTACCCTCTTCAATTGCTTCCTCTTCTGCTTTCTTTTTTTCAACTTCTTGTTTCTCTAATATCTTTTTTCGGTTTTTAACCGAAGTGCTTTTTTGTGAAAATACAGAAAGCGACAATGACACCAATACAATTGCTATGATATACTTAAATCCCTTCATTTCCGTTTTAATTCAATTAAAATCGAATTTACTAATTTTACACATAAGAATGAAAAATTGGATTTACATATTGTTGCTTCCATTACTCTTTTTTTCCTGCAAAAAAGATAACAATTCTAATATACCATTGGTAGCTGTAGATATAACAATTAATGTAAATAACCCTGCCTATATTAGTATTCAAGGACCAGGAGGTTGGGTTTACATCAATGGTGGTTCTAGAGGAATTATTATTTACCGTGTTTCTAACGATGCTTTTAAAGCGTATGACAGACATTGTACTTTCGACTCCAGCAACAGCTGTGCACTCGTATCTGTTGAAGTAAACAATATTACTGGGGTGGATGATTGCTGTGGCTCTAAGTTTTTATTAACCGATGGTTCAGTAACCCAAGGCCCAGCCAACTTGCCTTTAAAACAATATACTACTTCCTTTGATGGTAGTGTGTTAAGAATTTACAATTAAAAAGCCCCAATTTTCATTGAGGCTTTTCATATCTAAAAAATTTAATTTCTAGTATCTATAGTGTTCCGGCTTGTATGGTCCTTCCACTGCAACACCAATATAAGCAGCTTGGTCTGGTCTAAGTGTTTCTAATTCCACACCAATTTTAGCCAAATGTAATTTTGCTACTTTTTCATCTAAATGTTTTGGCAGCATGTATACTTCATTTTTATAAGCAGCTGTATTTGTCCATAATTCTAATTGCGCCAATGTTTGGTTGGTAAATGAATTACTCATTACAAAAGAAGGATGTCCTGTTGCACAACCTAAGTTTACCAATCTACCTTCAGCTAAAACAAAAATTACATTTCCATTAACGTTGTACTGATCAACTTGTGGCTTAATGGTATCTTTTGTATCACCATACTTATCATTTAACCATGCCATGTCAATTTCATTATCAAAATGACCAATATTACAAACTATCGTTTGGTCTTTCATACTCTCAAAATGATGCCCTTGAATAATATCTTTATTACCAGTTGTGGTAACAATAATGTTTGCTTCTTTACAAGCGTCCTCCATTTTCTTCACTTCAAACCCATCCATTGCGGCTTGTAAAGCACAAATTGGATCAATTTCAGTAACAATTACTCTTGCACCTGCACCTTGCAACGATGCAGCAGAGCCTTTACCAACATCACCATAACCTGCAACTACAGCAACTTTTCCAGCCATCATCACATCAGTTGCCCTTCTAATGGCATCAACTAAAGATTCTTTACATCCATATTTGTTATCAAATTTAGATTTAGTAACCGAATCATTTACATTAATAGCTGGCATGACTAAGGTACCATTCAATACTCTTTCATATAAACGATGAACTCCCGTAGTCGTTTCTTCAGACAATCCTTTAATGTCTTTACATAATTCTGGATACCTATCAAAAACCATATTAGTCAAATCTCCGCCATCATCAAGTATCATATTTAAGGGTTTACCTCCCCCAAATGCAAATAATGTTTGCTCTATACACCAATCAAATTCTTCATCGCTTAATCCTTTCCAAGCGTAAACAGGCACTCCAGTTGCTGCAATTGCTGCTGCTGCCTGATCTTGCGTTGAGAATATATTACAAGACGACCATGTTACCTCAGCACCTAAAGCTGTTAATGTTTCAATTAACACTGCTGTTTGAATGGTCATATGCAAACAACCTGCGATTCTTGCTCCAGCCAAGGGTTTAGAAGCTCCAAACTCTTCTCTTAAACTCATTAAGCCTGGCATTTCTGCTTCAGCTATTTTTATTTCTTTTCTTCCCCATTCTGCTAGGGTTATATCTTTAACTTTGTAAGGTAATCTTTCCACTTCTGTGCTCATTAGTTATAGTTTTTATATTTTTAAGGACTGCAAATTTAAGGAATAACCTAATACTATCATAAAAATGCCTGTTTTTCAAATAAAAAACGCTTCAGAACACGTAAAAGTTGGTATTTGGAAAATCACAGAAGACGAAAATGAATTAGAAAAATTATTCTCAAAACCTTTCACGCTCAACAGCAATAACAATTTAAGAAAAAAACAATGGCTCGCTACAAGGTTACTCTTAAATGAATTCTTCGATGATACTGACATCAGTTATGATATATACGGTAAACCTCAACTTAATAATGGTTGGCATATTTCTATTACTCATTCTTATGAATTTGTAGCAATTATTATTAATGAAAATAAACCTTGTGGTATTGACATAGAGAAAATAACTCCAAAAGTTGAACGCATTAAACACAAATTTTTAAACCCTATAGATGTCAACAACATTACTTCCTTAGAAGATTTAATTATTTATTGGAGTGCTAAAGAAGCACTTTACAAATATTATGGTAAAAAAGAAGTATTATTTATAGAACATCTTTTTATAGAGAATTTCACTAAAAATAATCCTGATTTTAAAGGAAAGATAGATCTGCATGATTTTAAAATTGAAATGCCAATGGTATGGGAGAAAATTGAGGATTATATGTTAGTTTATACATTATAGTTAAGTTTGTATCTATGAATAACAACAACATATACCAATCTATTCTTAACAATACCACTAATGGTAATAAAATGTTTGGTGTTCTAATAGACCCAGATAAGCAGGATGCAACTGAATTGATTGAAGTCATTAAAATTTGTAACGAAGTTGAGATGGATTATTTTTTTGTTGGGGGTAGTATTATCACTCATGGTGATATGAACACAACTGTTCGATTAATAAAAGAGAATAGCACAAAACCTGTTATTATATTCCCCGGAAATCCTGATCAAATTTCTGATTATGCTGATGCGATATTATTTCTTTCGTTAATTTCTGGAAGAAACCCTGAATTTTTAATCGGACACCAAGTAACTGCTGCTCCAATCATTAAAAGTACAAAGCTAGAAGTTATTCCAACAGGGTATTTATTGGTGGATTGTGGTACAACTACCACAGCAATTTATGTGAGCGACACCAATCCTATTCCACATGATAATGCTGAAATTGCAGCCAATACTGCTCTAGCTGGAGAATATTTAGGTTTAAAATTAACTTATATAGATGGTGGAAGTGGTGCAAAAAAATGTATTTCTAAAGACATGATTACCAAAACTCGATCAGCTTTAAAAGGTCCGTTAATTATTGGTGGTGGAATTAGAACACCTGAAGCAGCTAAAGAAATTTATAAAGCTGGTGCAGATATTATTATTATTGGAAATGGGGCTGAGGAAAACCAGAATTTGATTGTTGAAATTGCAAAAATGAAGCAAGACTTTAATTTTTTTAAAGATACCTCAGTAAATTGAGTTCAAATTCCTGTTAAATTTATCGATATTCTATTAAAAGCTGTTAGTAAAATTAGCGTTGTTTATATTCATCTTTTCTTATTTTTGTTACCCTTTTAAAAATTTAAACTTTGTGTTATGGTTAAAGACAAATTTTCTAGTCGTCATATTGGTCCAAGAGATAGTGATATAGATAATATGCTTAAAGCATGTGGTGCTTCATCATTAGATCAAATAATTGAAGAAACAATTCCTTCAAAAATTAGATTGAGCAAAGAGTTGGATTTAGCACCTGCGTTGACTGAATATGAATACTTAAGCCATATTAAAGCCTTGTCTGGTAAAAATAAAGTTTACAAATCTTATATAGGCCTAGGATATAATAACACGATTACACCATCTGTAATTAAAAGAAATATATTAGAAAATCCGGGTTGGTACACTGCTTACACTCCTTACCAAGCAGAAATTGCCCAAGGAAGATTAGAGGCCTTATTGAATTACCAAACTATGGTGCTCGATTTAACTGGAATGGAATTAGCCAACTCATCATTATTAGATGAAGGTACTGCTGCAGGTGAAGCGATGATTTTAGCTTTTAATAGCAGAAGTAGAGCAGCTAAAAAAGCTGAAGCAAATCAATTTTTTGTTTCTGATAAATGTTTTCCTCAAACAATAGATATATTAAAAACAAGGTCTAATCCATTAGGAATAGAATTAATTATTGGAGATTATACTTCATTTGACTTTAGTGAATCCGTATTTGGAGCTATTGTTCAATATCCGGATGTAACTGGACAAATAAATGATTATAAATCTTTTACAGATAAAGCCCATGAAAATGAAAGTTTGGTTATTGTTGCTGCAGATTTATTGAGCTTAACTGTGTTGTCTTCTCCGGGAGAATGGGGAGCTGATGTTGTTGTTGGCTCTTCTCAACGATTTGGAGTTCCAATGGGATATGGTGGTCCTCACGCTGCTTATTTTGCAACAAAAGAAGAATACAAAAGGGCTATTCCAGGAAGGATTATTGGTGTTTCTGTTGATGCCCAAGGAAACAGAGCCTTAAGAATGGCTTTGCAAACTCGTGAACAACACATTAAAAGAGACAAAGCTACTTCTAACATTTGTACTGCTCAAGTTTTATTGGCCGTAATGGCAGGAATGTATGCTGTTTTTCATGGTGCAGAAGGATTAAAAAATATCGCTGGAAATATTACTGAATTAGCTTCTAAATTAGCAGGTTCATTGGATTCATTAGGCTACAAAAGAGTAAATGATTCATTTTTTGACACTTTAACTTACGAGGTCAATGATGATGTTAAATCAAAAATTAATGAGCTTGCCTTACAGAGTGAAATCAATTTCAACTATAACAATGATAGCGTTTCTATTAGTATCGGAGAAACTGAAATTCTAGATGATATTAATAAAATAGTTTCAATTTTTGCTGAAGGAAATGAAAATTCTCCATCTGAAGCTAATTCAATTGATGGGTTACCGTCCAATTTGAAAAGAACATCAGCCTTTTTAGAAAATGAAGTATTTAATAAATATCGTTCTGAATCAGATATGATGCGTTATATTAAAAGATTAGAGAACAAAGATCTTTCTTTAACACATTCTATGATTTCATTAGGTTCTTGTACTATGAAATTAAATGCGGCTTCAGAATTAATCCCTTTGGGTTGGAGTGAGTGGGCAAATATTCATCCTTTTGTTCCCTTAAACCAAGCAGAAGGTTATCAAGAAATGTTAAAAAGATTAGAAAACGACTTATCTGAAATTACTGGTTTTGATGCCGTTTCATTGCAACCTAACTCAGGAGCACAGGGAGAATATGCAGGTCTTTTAGTGATAAAAGCTTATCATGAAAGTAGGGGAGATCATCATAGAAATATTGCTTTAATTCCTTCTTCAGCACATGGAACAAACCCAGCAAGTGCAGTTATGGCTGGCATGCAAGTAGTAGTTACCAAATGTGATGAGCTAGGAAATATTGATGTAGCCGATTTGAAAGCTAAAGCTGAAGAGCATGCAGCCAACCTCTCTTGTTTAATGGTTACTTACCCATCAACACATGGGGTTTTTGAAGAAAGCATTATGGAAATTACCGATATAATTCATGTAAATGGTGGTCAAGTTTATATGGATGGTGCAAATATGAATGCTCAAGTTGGATTAACTAATCCAGCAAATATTGGTGCAGATGTTTGTCATTTAAATTTGCATAAAACATTTGCGATCCCTCATGGTGGTGGTGGTCCAGGAGTAGGTCCAATTGGTGTAGCAAAACAGCTAACCCCTTTTTTACCCTCAAATCCACTCATTAAAACAGGGGGAGAAAATGCCATAACAGCAGTTTCATCTGCTCCTTGGGGTAGTGCTTATGTTTGTTTAATTTCTTACGCTTATATTAAAATGTTAGGGACAGAAGGATTAAAAAAATCTACGATAACAGCAATATTAAATGCCAATTATTTAAAATCGAAATTAGCTCAAAGTTATTCTATTCTTTATAGCAACAACAACAACAGAGTTGCTCATGAAATGATTTTAGAGTGCAGAGATTTTAAAGCTGATTCAGGAATTGGAGCAGGAGATATAGCAAAAAGACTAATGGATTATGGATTTCATGCCCCAACGGTTTCTTTTCCTGTTGCTGGAACCTTAATGGTTGAACCAACAGAAAGTGAAAGTAAAGAAGAGTTAGATCGATTTATTGAAGTAATGATTGCTATAAGAAAGGAGGTACAAGATATAATTGAAGGAAATTCTGACAAAGAAAACAACCCTATTCTAAATGCACCACATACTTCTAAAGTAGTTCTTTCTGATGATTGGAATTATCCATATTCCAGAGAAAAGGCAGTCTTTCCTCTAGCTTGGTTAAAAGATGCTAAATACTGGCCTACAGTTGGAAAAGTAGATGATGCCTTCGGTGACAGGAATTTAGTTTGCAGTTGTACCCCAATAGAGGAGTATATGGAAGAAGCTGTTTAGTTCCTAACACCGTTAATCTAAATATTCTACCTGTCAACTTAGTTTTTGTGCCGATGAACAATTACTAATAATCGATTAAGTTTATTTTTGTATTTTTGAATATCAATTTTTACTAACTAAAAAAATACTTATGAAAAAAATTTACATCTTAGCTTTTTCAGCTATGTTTGCAACAGTTTCTTTTGCACAAAGAGCTGCAAATCAAGTACCTTTTTCGTTTGACATGGATAAGGCAATTCAAGTTAACGGTAAAGCTGCTGGTGATACGATTTACAGTCATTTATCTGGAACCCCTACAGTATACATTTCTACCGGTGGTGGTTATGTTGGTGGTCAAAATCAATATGGAGACATAGCAAAAATGCAAAAATTCGATGCCACTCATGGATTAACTTCTAATGTTGGTACTATTGAAAATTTATTAATGTGGTTTGGTCATGTTGAATATGCTAGTCCAAATTCAACATTTCAGGCTACAATATGGGCAGATAATGCTGGACAACCCGGAACTATTTTAGGAACTACAACTTTGCCATATACCGCTGTTGACACTAATTTAGCTGCTCAATTTACTAACGGTATTGTAGCTTGGAATGGTATTGCTACTTTTTCTCCAGCTATTTCTATCCCAACATCACAAATATTTTGGGCTGGAATTGAATTTATTGAAGCTACTGGTGACTCGCTTGGTTTAGTTACCAATACTGATGGTGATTTCCCTGATGCTTCAACCCATACTTTTGAACAATGGGGTGATTTATCTTTCCATTCTTTTAACGATGGCACAACTAATACTTGGCAATTGGATGTTGCTTTAGGCCTTTTTCCAGTAATGAATTACACAGTTGGAATTGAAGAAGTGAATGAGTTATCTTTTAATGTTTACCCAAATCCAAGTGCTGGAGTCTTTAACATTAATCTTTCTTCTGAAGCCGCTGGAGCCAAAATTTTAACGGTTAAAAATGTGGTTGGTCAAACAATTATTGACAAAACAATAGCCGTTTCTGGGAAAACAATAGAATCTATTTCTTTAACCAATTATAGCAAAGGAATTTATTTCCTAACGATTGACAACAAAACTGTTAAGTTAATTGTAGAATAATATCTAAATAATTTATTAAAGTGCTCCTAGAAAAGCTCTTGGAGCACTTTTTTTTGTAATTTCATACATTGAAACTAAACTAAAAATCATGAAAAAAATTTACTTATGTGCAATTGCATTGTCTTTGGGATCTTTCTCTTTCGGACAATATGCAAAACAAAGTTCAGTTCCTTTCAGAGCTGAAACAAACAACTCAATTAAAACCGCTAAACCGGCTTCACAAGATAAAGGAACTGTTATATGGAGTGATCAATTCAATACTCCAGCTAACTGGGTAATGGCTAACACCGGTACTCCTTCTCGCGACTGGACAATAGGTCAGTCAGCAAGTGGTTCTGGAGGATTTCCTTTAGCAGATCTTCTTTCTACATCTGGAGCACCTTTTGCGTTATTTGATTCAGATGCCGGTGCTGCTGGAAATGTTCAAGATGCTACTATTACTACAGCTAGTCCTATTAGTTGTACGGGGTATCCAGATGTTTCTGTGGTGTTTGAAAATTACTTTAGACCTTTCTCAACCACGGCAATTTATGTTGAAGTGAGTACAGATGGTGTTACTTTTCCTAATCAATACCAAGTTCATGCTGCAGTTCCTGTAAATGGTGCAACACTAAATCCAGAATTAACTTCTGTAAATATTAGTGCTGCAGCTGGTAACCAACCAGCTGTTTGGATTCGTTTTAGATATACTGGAGAATGGGATTACGGATGGGCCATAGATGATGTTGAACTTCAAGTTACAGATGACAACGATTTAACAGTATTTGAGGAATATTATGGTACTGGATTCGTTCCTTACACTAGAATTCCTGTTGCTCAAATTCAACCAATTGACTTTGCTATGAAAGCAACAAACATAGGTGCTGTAGCTCAAACCAATTCAGTTTTAACAGCAGACATCAATGGAGGTTTATGGACAGGAACAAGTGCGCCTGTTACCATTGCCCCTGGAGCAACTGATAGTCTTTTTACAACTACACAATTTACTCCTCCAACAACGTTAGCAGTTGCATATACTGCAACTTTATCTGTTGCTTCTGATTCTGTAGACGCATCACCTGGTAACAATTCTTTCACTTTTCCACCATTTGAAGTATCTCAGTACATTTACGCACAAGATGACCATGGAACACCAGGTGCTGGTGGGGGCTCAACAACAAACCCAACTTTTGCTGATGAATTTGAAGCTGGTTGTTATTATGATGTTTTTACCGCAACTCAAGCGTATGGAATTGATGTAGTAATTGGTGCAGGAACTACTATTGGCGGTGCTTATGAAGTTGTTTTATACGATATTACTACAGGTAGTTTTGTTGAAGTAGACAGATCAGTTCCTATAGTGGTTAATTCTGGAGATATCGGACAGAAAAAAACACTTCCTTTACCAGCTCAGCCGGCACTTACTGCTGGCAGCTTCTATTTCGCTGCTGTTCACGCATTTGGTGGAGGCAATGAGTTCTTTTACGGTGTAAGTGGAAGTTCTCCTGGCAACCCAAGTGCCGGAGGTCCTACATGTTTAATATTTTACCCTAGTATGACAGCACCAAATACAGGACAAAATTTTTATACTACTCAAACTCCAATGATTAGATTAAATTTTGACCCCAGCGTTGGTGTTGAAAATGTTGAATCTAACACTTCCTTTTCAGTATATCCAAATCCAAGCGCAGGTCTATTTAACCTTAACTTGGATGCTAAAGATGCAGGTAATGTTAATTTAATCGTTAAAAATGTAGTTGGTCAAACAATTATTGATAAAACAATTACCGTTGCTGGAAAAACTAAAGAAACTATTTCTTTAGCTAATTATAGCAAAGGAGTTTATTTTTTAACCATTGATAGTAAAACCGTAAAGTTAGTTGTAGAATAACGCTATAAAAAACAATTTATAAAAAGGCTCTTTTGAAATTCAAAAGAGCCTTTTTTGTTTGCAAGGTCTAACATTTTAGCACCTTTTAGTTTAAATATTAACCGATAGTTAAATCAAGTCGCTATTGCTATAACTTTTATTCATTTTTTAGTACCTTCGTATGCTAATTTAAAAATTCTAAACTAAAAATTATAATGATGAAAAAAATTTACGTTTTAGCTGTTGCTACAATTTTTACATCGGCATTATTTGGTCAAAATAGACTATTAAATAATGCTCCGATGCAAACTAATTTAGTTCATGACAGTCAACTTGCTCCTGTCAAACATACTAGTCTTTCAAATGATAAAGCTCCAGGTGATGTTATCTGGTCTGAAGATTTTACAGGTGGATTTCCAGCTGGTTGGACATTTAATGACCTAACCGGAAATGGTTATGATTGGGTTATAAACAATGCCCCTATCACTGGTCCTTTCACAACAAATGTACCAGGTGTTGCTTCTACTAGTGGAGGTAATCATATGCTACTTTTTGGAGACCAACACAATCCAGGTCCTCCTTATACTGAAATGGATTCTTATTTTCAAACAGATGCAATTGCAATTACTGGACAACCTAGCGTTTCTGTTAGATTTGACCAAAAATTTCGTTTATGTTGTACAGGTGCTGCTGCTTTAAATCTTGTAGTAAGTACAGATCCAACTTTTGCAACCAATGTTGCTACTTTTAATGTTAGAAATGGGATTGCTCTTAACGCTACATCTCCTGACCCTTTTACTACGTCTGTTAACATTTCTAGCATAGCTGGTGGTTTAACCGGTAATATTTACATTAGATTTCATTGGGCTTTAGGTGCTAGCCACTACTATTGGATGGTTGATGATATTGAGGTGATTGAGTCATTCGATAATGACATCTTTACTTTCCAAGAATATTATGGAGTTGAAAATGTACCATATACTAGAATTCCTGCTTCACAGGTTTATCCAGTTGATTTTTCAATGCAAGCAACTAATGTTGGTGGTGTTGATCAAACAAATACAGTTTTAACAGCTGATATCAATGGAGGTTTATTTACAGGAACAAGTGCTCCTATTACACTTCTAACTCAAGGGCCAGCTGTTACTTTAGCTATGGCAACAGATAGTTTATTTTCTACTACTTCATTTACACCTCCTACAACACAAGGTGTACCTTATACAGTTACATTAACAGTTGCTTCTGATTCAACAGATAACACACCAAATAACAATACATTTACGTTTAATCCATTTGAAGTTTCTAACAGTGTATATGCACAAGATGACTATGGTCCAACCTATGGTGCTGGTGGTGGCTCAACAACTAACCCATCTTTTGCAGATGAATTTGAAGCTGGTAATTATTACGATTGTTGGGGAGCAACTAATGCTGAATCAATTACTGTTCGTATTGGTACTGGAACAACAATAGGTGGAGCTTGGGAAGTAGTTTTATATGACATCACTACAGGTTCTTTTGTTGAAGTTGACAGATCAATCCCAGTTGTAGTTAATGCAGGTGATATTGGACAGTTCATAACTCTTCCATTACCATTAACTCCAGCACTTACAGTTGGTAGCTATTATTTTGCTGCTGTACATGGATTTGGTGGTGGAAATGAATTCTTTTACGGTACTAGTGGAACTTCTCCTGACAATACAAGTAAGGGTGGTCCAACTAGTTTGATATTTTATCCTAATATGACTGCACCTAATACAGGTCAAAATTTTTACACATCTAATACGCCAGTAGTTAGATTAAATGTAACACCTGCTGTAATTGGAATTGAAGATGAAAACAATAACAACGTGAGCTTTAATGTTTATCCTAATCCAAGTAATGGAGAATTTAACATCAACCTAGATGCTAAAGATTCTAAAAACATTACTTTATTAGTGAAAAATGTTCTTGGTGAAGAGGTTATTAACAAATTAGTAAGTGTTTCAGGTAAAACAATTGAAACTATTTCTTTATCTGATTACAGTAAAGGAATTTACTTTTTAACTATTGATAATGAAACTGTAAAATTAGTTGTAGAATAACATTACATTTCTTTTTACAAATAAAAAAGCCCAATTGGAAATTTCCAATTGGGCTTTTTATGTAATAAGAATTTTATAAATTCTTAAACTTTTTCATTATTCTTGATGCATAAACAAACTCACACAGCTCTGGATTATCAGTTTTAAGTATTTCGTGTTTATTACCCTCCCACCATTTCCTACCATTATAAATGAATGAAATATTATCCCCAGTTTCCATAACAGAGTTCATATCATGAGTAACAACAACGGTTGTAATATTATATTCTTCCGTAATTTCTTGAATTAAATTATCAATGACAATTCCTGTTTGTGGATCTAACCCAGAATTTGGTTCATCACAAAATAAGTATTGTGGGTTTAATGCAATTGCCCTTGCAATGCCGACTCTTTTCTGCATACCTCCACTCAATTCTGCAGGGTATAAATGATTAACATTTGTTAAATTAACCCGCTCTAAGCAAAAGTTAACCCTATCTAAAATCTCTTCTTGGCTCTTTTGAGTGTACATTTCAAGTGGAAATTTAACATTTTCCTCTACCGTTAAGGAATCAAAAAGTGCAGATCCCTGAAATAACATTCCTATTTCTTTTCGGATACTTTTCCTCTCCTTAAAATTCATTTTCGTAAAATCCCTTTCATCGTATTTAATACTCCCACTATCAACTTCATGAAGACCAACCATACACTTTACAAGCACAGATTTTCCTGAACCACTTGCCCCAATAATAAGATTTACCTCACTTTTCTTAAAATTAATAGAAATATCTTGTAGAATCTGATTACCAGAAAAAGACTTATTTACATTTTTAACTTCAATCATAATAGCAATAATTGAGTTAAAATATAATTTATTATCAGAATGACTACGCTTGTATATACCACCGATTTTGTACTAGACTTACCAATCTCTAGTGCTCCGCCATGAGTATAATACCCATGATAAGAAGGAATACTTGTAATCACAAAAGCAAAAAACATGGTTTTGATTATTGCATATATTATTGAAAAAACTTTAAAATCGTGTCGAAGACCAGTTATAAAATCTTCTATGGTAACTCCAGAATTATACATAGCTACTATAAAACCACCTAAGGAACCCAAAAACATGCTATAAATTATAATAATCGGAATGAATAACAAGGCTGCAATTATTTTGGGGAAAATTAGATAAGAAGCTGAATTGACTCCCATTATTTCTAATGCATCAATCTGTTCAGTAATTCGCATAGTTCCTATTTCTGACGCAATATTAGAACCGATTTTCCCTGCCAATATCAAACTAATCACAGTAGGAGCAAATTCGAGAATAAACGATTCTCTCGTAGCATATCCCACTAAATACCCGGGGTAAAGAGGGTTTGTCATGTTCGATACTGTTTGGATGGTAACAACAGCTCCCATAAACAATGAAATAATAGCACTCAGTCCTAAAGAGCCTATTCCAAGACTAACCATTTCAATAAGTATCTGCTTTCTTATCAATTTAAAATTATCAGGTTTTTTAAATACCCTACCTAATAAAAGAAAGTATTTTCCGATATGATGAAATATTGATAGCATTAGCTAGTTATAAAATATAAAAGTAAATATTTATTATCGAAGTTGTTTATCTTTGCATTATGAGTCGAAGCGTTAAGTGTTATGTTTTATTCTTTTGTATTTCTTTTTTTCTTGCTTCATGCCATTTAGGAAAAAAGAATAAATGCAATACTTGCCCGAAATGGAGCAAGCAAAAAATAGATAGCAAAAAACATGTTTAACTTACTTCTTTTCTGATAGAAATCATTGAATTACTTTAAAAATTCCTCTACATTTGAATTCTATTTAGACTTATTCTAAATAATATGACTTTAGACCAATTGGTAGAAAATGAAAAGGCTATTATTAAAAAAATTAATGATAGAAATTTGGCACTTCAATTACTTTCTATGGGTTTTATTCTTGGTGAAGAAGTTAAAGTTGAGCGAATAGCTCCGCTAAAAGACCCTATTTTAATAACCTCTGGAGCAAATTACATAAGTATTAGAAAAGCTGATGCCAAGAATATTGATGTCACTAAATCGAGTTAATTGTCGAACACCAAATCAAAAAATATTATTCTCATCGGCAATCCTAATACAGGAAAAAGCACACTATTTAATTCTTTAACCGGGTTAAACCAGAAAATTGGAAATTATCCTGGTGTCACGGTCGATAAAAAAACTGGGAAATTTTCTATCAACCAAATCAAAGTAAACGTTATCGATTTACCTGGAATTTATAGCCTTGCTCCTAACTCTGAAGATGAAATAATTGCTAAAAAATACATTGATGAGGCTGATGATAATGACCTTATAGTCATAGTAGCCGATGTAACTAACTTAAAGAGAAACCTACTTCTTTGTACTCAAATAATTGACGAAGGAAAACAAGTGATTCTTGCTTTAAACATGATGGATTTATTACAAAAAAACAAACAAGAGATTGATATACCAAAATTCGAAAAGATCCTAAATTGCCCAGTAATCCCCATCAACGCAAGGTTAGAAAAAGGAATAGACGATTTAAAATATGCCATCAGTTCTTATAAAAACAAAAAAAATTCATTCCTAAATAATTTAAATTCATCAAACGCTATTGATGAAACAATGCTTCGTTTTAACAAAATTAACAGTATTATTAAAGATTGCTTAACTCAAACAGGTGAAAATAAATCATATCTCTTAACTAAAAAAATAGACAATATTCTTACACATAAAGTATATGGGTATTTAATCTTTCTTTCTATTCTGTTTCTCATTTTTCAAGCTATTTTCTCATGGGCTTCTTACCCCATGAATTTAATAGAAATGGGTTTTTTAAATTTAGGTGAATTCATTAGTAATATTATACCTTCTGGAATGCTTAATGATCTCGTAGTAAATGGTATTTTGGCTGGATTAGGAGGAATAGTAATTTTTGTCCCACAAATAGCACTACTTTTTGCAATTATCACCATACTTGAAGATACCGGTTATATGGCTCGAGTAAGTTTTATTATGGATAGAATCTTAAGACAATTCGGACTGAATGGGAAATCAATTATCCCTCTTTTAAGTAGTACCGCATGTGCTATACCCGCAATAATGAGTGCTAGAACTATTGGAAATTATAAGGAACGATTAATTACGATAATGGTATCTCCTTTGGTTAGTTGCTCTGCACGAATCCCTGTTTATACAATTTTAATAGCCTTAATTGTACCTAAAGACAGTTCGTTTGGAATATTTAATATGCAAGGTTTGCTAATTATGGCTTTATATCTGTTGGGTATTGGCGCTGCATTACTTGCCGCTCTAGTAATGAAAATAATCATCACATCTAAACAACAATCAACATTTACACTAGAAATGCCAATATACAGAACCCCAAGATGGAAGAATGTTGGATTTGAAATTTTTAATAAAGTGAAAATATTTTTATTTGATGCCGGTAAAATTATCATTGCTATATCCATTATATTATGGGGACTATCTTCTTTTGCTCCTGGCGAAAAATTTGAAGAAATAGAGTCTAAGTTTGCCACGCAACTAATACAAGAACAACATTCTAAACAGGAAATCAACTCTTTGATTGCTTCTGAAAAATTAGAAGTTTCATATGCCGGAATGATTGGAAAAACCATAGAGCCCGTTATAGCGCCTCTTGGTTTCGATTGGAAAATTGGAATCGCCCTAGTCACCTCTTTTGCGGCAAGAGAGGTTTTTGTAGGAACAATGGCAACACTATACAGCGTGGGTGATGCAGACAATACCAAATCAATAAGGGAAAAAATGATGATGGCTAAAAACCCAAAAACTGGAGAAAAACTTTACACTAAAGCAACAACATTGTCTCTGTTAATTTTTTATGTGTTCGCCATGCAATGTATGGCAACACTGGCAGTTGTGTATAGGGAAACTAATTCTATCAAGTGGCCTTTTATCCAAGTGGTTTATATGGGGCTGCTAGCTTACTTTTCTAGTTTACTGGTCTATAATATTTTTTCATAAGTGATTGTTAATGTTGAAATATTAAACAATTATGTTCCAGAAAATAGTCTCCCCATTTTACAAAAATGGTTTAGCCAACGTCCATTTGAATTGCGAATAACAAAAAAAAGAAGTACCAAATTTGGCGATTTTAGAGCCTCTACAAAACAGGATCCTAATCGCATTAGTGTTAATTCCAATTTAAATCCATACGCTTTTCTAATAACACTAACACATGAATTTGCACACCTCTTAGTTTGGAATAAATATCAGCATACAGTGAAAGCTCATGGCGCAGAATGGAAAAATGAGTTCGCCACATTAATGAACGTTCTTTTAAAAAAGAACATTTTCCCAAACCATATAGAAACCGTTTTGCTTAAACATTTAAAAAACCCTCCAGCCTCATCAGCAAGAGATATAAATTTAATTAACGAGCTTAAAAAATATGATGCTCCATCAAACAGCGTTCAATTATTAGAATTAACCGAAGGCACAATTTTTTCGCTTAATAATAAAAAAACTTTTGTTAAAGGAGAAAAAAGAAGAACACGCTACTTGTGTAAAGAAATCTCTACAAAGAAAGAATACCTTATTCATGGGGTTGCCGAAGTAGAACCAAACACCATTGTTAATAACTAATGTTTATCGATTCCTTTAGTTCGCATCCACTTTTAGTTAACTTTGTGAGTGTAAAAAATTAGAAAATGAATACATCATTATTGGACCCTATTATCAATCAAAAAGTATCTGAAATGGCTGAAAATTTGGTTGGTTCGGAGATCATTAAGTTAGCAGGAGAAGTAAAAGAAAAAATAAAGCAAGGCGAAAAAATTTATAATTTAACCATTGGTGATTTTAATCCTGAAATATTCCCAATCCCCACTGAGCTTAAAAATGAAATTGTAAAAGCTTATCAAAATAATGAGACTAACTATCCAGCAGCCAACGGAATTTTAGGGTTAAGAGAATCCGTTTCACACTTTTTACATACAAGAGAAGGGTTGGAATATGAAGCTGATCAAATTCTGATTTCTGGTGGAGCAAGACCATTGATTTATGCCACTTATCAAACTATTTTAGACCCAGAAGATACTGTATTATTTCCAGTTCCATCATGGAATAATAATCATTATTGCCATTTGACCAGAGCTAAACAAATTTTAATAGAAGCTACAGCAGAAAATAATTTTATGCCTACTGCTGCAGATTTAAAACCATACATAAGCGAAGCAAATTTAATTGCATTATGCTCCCCTTTAAATCCTACCGGAACTGTTTTTACTGAAAATGGTTTAGATGAGATTTGCGATTTAATTTTAGAAGAAAACAAAAAAAGGGGCGATACTAAAAAACCTGTTTATTTAATGTTTGATCAAGTTTACTGGGTATTAACACATGGTGAAACAAGACATTATGACCCTGTTTCAATAAATCCTGACATGAAAAATTACACCATATACATTGGTGGTATTTCTAAAGCATTTGCTGCTACCGGGGTAAGAGTCGGATGGGCTTTTGGACCTGAAAAATTAATTGGAAAAATGAGGTCTATTTTAAGTCATGTTGGCGCATGGTCTCCAAAAGCTGAACAAGTTGCTACAGCTAAATACCTAGACAATGATGATGCTATTGATGATTATTTATTCTTGTTTAAAAACAACATCAGCAAACGTTTAAATGCTTTATATGAAGGTATGAGCAAACTTAAAGAGGACGGTTATCAAATTGAAGTAATCCCCCCACAAGCAGCCATTTACCTAACTGTAAAATTTGATTTAACAGGAAAAACTACGGCAGATGGAGTCCTTTTGGAAACTACAGCCGATGTTACTAAGTATCTTTTAGATGAAGCCGGATTAGCAATTGTTCCTTTTTATGCTTTCGGTGCAACCAAAAAATCTCCTTGGTATAGACTTTCTGTTGGAACATCGGTTTATGAAGAAATAGACGAATTATTTGAAAGACTTAGAGCAGCGCTAAGTAAGCTGAATTGATTTTTACTAAAATTATGAATAGTAATAATTACTGTGTAATAATGGCAGGTGGTATAGGAAGTAGGTTTTGGCCTATGAGTAGAACACAGCATCCAAAACAGTTTATTGATATTTTAGGTACAGGTGAAACCCTCATCCAACAAACTTATAAAAGATTAAAACGAATTTGTCCTGAAGAAAATATTTATATTGTTACCAACAAAATTTACAAAAACATAACCAAAGAACAGTTAACAGGAATTACAGACGAACAAATTATTTGTGAGCCAACCATGAGGAATACAGCCCCTTGTATTGCTTACGCCAATTACAAGATTGCTGCCAAAAACCCTAATGCTAACATAGTTGTTGCCCCTTCGGATCATCTTATTTTAAAAGAGGATGAATTTGTTAAAGTAATTGAAATGGCATTAGATCACACTTCAAAAAATGATTGCCTAATTACTTTAGGGATTACTCCTAGTAGACCAGATACGGGTTATGGCTACATTCAATTTATAGAAAATAGTGATAGTGAAATAAAACATGTGAAAACATTTACTGAAAAGCCTGATTTAGATTTAGCTATAAAATTTATTGAAAGTGGAGATTTTTCTTGGAACTCAGGAATGTTTGTGTGGAGCTTAAAAAGTATTCAAAAAGCATTTGAAACCCTACTCCCAGATGTGGATGAAGTGTTCAAAAATGGGTTGGGAAAATATAACACCCTTGAAGAACATGACTTTATCCAAATGGCATATGCTACTTGCAAAAGCATTTCTATAGATTATGGAATAATGGAAGGCTCTAAAAATGTTTTTGTGATAAGTGCTGATATTGGCTGGTCAGATTTAGGAACTTGGGGTTCCATTTACACCCATTTACCTCTAGATGAAAATAACAATGCTATTGTTGGAAAGAATGTAATGATGTATAACTCTTCTCATAACATTGTAAATGTGCCTCACGAAAAATTGGTTGTATTACAAGGATTGGATGATTACATTATTGTAGAATCAGATAATATTTTATTAGTTTGCAAAAAAGAAGACGAGCAAAAAATTAAACAGTTCGTAGCAGACATTAAAAAAAGTAAAGACGAAAATTTTTACTAGCATCCCTCATTTTGCTTCAAGTTACTTACATTTGACCCTCAATTATGAGTGAGCAAAAAGACAATAAAGCTGACATGTCATTTCTTGAACACCTTGAAGTGTTTAGATGGCATTTAGTAAGATCAAGTATTGCTATTCTAGCATTTACAATTGTTGCATTTATTTTCAAGTCTTTTATTTTCGACAAAGTAGTTCTTGCACAAAAGAATTCTGATTTTTGGACCTACCAGTTGTTTTGTAAATTTTCTCATCTAATCGGAAAAGGAGATGCGTTATGCATGGATGAAATTAGCTTTAGTTTAATGAACATTACTATGAGTGGACAATTTACGACTCATATTGTTACCTCTATGGTTGTCGGGATAATCTTGGCTTTTCCCTATATACTAATTGAAGTATGGAGATTCATTACTCCAGCATTAAAAAAGAAAGAGAAAAAATATGCTCTTGCATTGGTTTTTTCAGGATCCATTTTATTTGCAATAGGTATTTTGTTTGGTTATTATTTTGTTTCACCATTATCTGTTCAATTTTTAGGAAACTATTCCGTGAGTGATCAAGTGCCAAATCAAATTACACTTATCTCGTATATCAGTACAGTAACAACTGTAACATTAGTTTGCGGCTTGGTTTTTCAGTTGCCTTTAATCGTTTATTTTCTTTCTAAATTGGGGTTAATTACGCCTGGATTTATGAAAAAATATAGGAAACATGCGATTGTTGTTACACTTGTTTTATCAGCTATTATCACTCCTCCTGATGTTTCTAGTCAAATATTATTGACGATTCCTTTATTAGTTTTATATGAGTTCAGTATTTACATTTCTAAGGTGGTCACTAAAAAGGCAAGTAATACATAACAATAATCGCCTGGCTTAAAGGTTATTTTAAATCACTATCTTTAACTTATGATTTTAAGAGCAGAAAACATCATTAAAAAATACGGAAAACGTACCGTTGTTAATAATGTTTCCATTGAAGTAAAACAAGGAGAAATAGTAGGCTTGCTTGGACCAAATGGTGCCGGAAAAACAACTTCATTTTACATGATCGTTGGTTTAATACAGCCCAATTCCGGTAAGATATTTTTAGATGAAAAAGACATCACAGGTTCTCCAATGTATAAAAGGGCACAAATGGGAATTGGTTATTTACCCCAGGAAGTTTCCGTTTTTAGAAAGTTAAGTGTTGAAGATAACATTGCTGCTATTTTAGAAATGATGCCATTAACCAAAGAGGAACAGAAAGCAAAATTGGAAGAATTAATTGAAGAGTTTGGCTTAAGTCATGTTCGTACAAATCTAGGACATAATCTTTCCGGTGGAGAAAAAAGAAGAACAGAAATAGCCAGAGCTTTAGCCTCAAAACCTAATTTCATTTTATTGGATGAGCCCTTTGCAGGAGTTGACCCAATTGCAGTGGAAGACATCCAAATCATAGTTTCTAAATTGAAAGAAAAGAACATCGGTATTTTAATTACCGACCATAACGTACAAGAAACGTTGAGCATCACCGATAGAGCTTACCTCCTTTTTGAAGGAAGTATCCTTAAAGCAGGTACAGCCCAAGAGTTAGCTGCAGATGAACAAGTACGTAGGGTTTATTTAGGGCAAAATTTTGAGTTGAGGAGAAAAGTCTAAAATTTAGTGTCTTTGATATGCAACTGCAATGTCGTATTTCCATTCCAATGGTTTTCTTCTATGTTGTAAACGATGCTAAACGGTATTCCTTCATCGAGTTCGTCCAATATATGAGCCATTCCAAAAGCTATGCAATTAAACTTTATAGCTGGATTTTCTTCTTGAAAAACTTCTAACCGTAAATGAGTTTGATCTCCACCTATTTTACGAGAATTACTGGTAAGAAAAACATTTTCTGACATAAAAACTGGTCGCATATTACCTGGTCCAGTTGGAGCAAATTGCTTTAATATTTGGTAAAACTTATCGTTAATCTGGTTTAATTCCAATTTGGCATCAATACTAATTTGAGGAATTAATAATTCAGGATCAATTTGTTCAGCAACCACTTCTTCAAATTTTTGGATAAATGCTCCTAGGTTTTCTAACTTCATCGTTAACCCTGCAGCATATTTATGTCCACCAAATTGCTCTAATAAATCACTACAAGAATCAATGGCATTGTACACGTCAAAATCTTTTACTGAACGTGCAGAACCTGTTACTTTGCCATTCGATTCAGTTAAAATTATAGTAGGCCGGTAATGAGTTTCTATTAATCTAGAAGCGACAATACCGATGACTCCTTTGTGCCAATTTTCTTGAAAAAGAACCGTTGTTTTTTTGTTTTTCAAATCAGCATTTTCGGCTATCATTGCTAAAGCCTCAGTGGTAATTACTTTATCTAGCTCTTTTCTGTCAATATTTAATTGATGAATGGCTTTCCCAAAACCCAATACTTTCTCGGTATTTTCTTCTACCAACATTTCCACAGCTTTTTTTCCCGTTTCAATTCTTCCTGCAGCATTAATTCTTGGAGCAATTGTAAAAACAACATCCATAACTGTCAGCTCCTTTTTTAATGCAGCCAACTCAATCATTGTTTTAACCCCTAATCGTGGGTTTTCGTTTATTACTTTTAATCCATAATAAACAAAAACTCTGTTTTCCCCAGTAATAGGAACAATATCAGCACAAGTACTGATTGCCAACAAATCTAAATATTCCATTAATTTAGATTCATCTTTTTCAGTTTGTTGTGTCCAAGCCTGCATCAACTTAAAACCTACTCCACAACCAGATAATTCTTTATAAGGGTAATTGCAATCTTCTCTTTTTTGGTCTAATACAGCAGCAGCTTTAGGTAATTTATCTCCTGGTCGATGATGGTCACAAATAATAAAATCAACTCCCTTTTCAGTAGCATACTCCACTTTTTCAATGGCTTTTATTCCACAATCTAGTGCAATAATTAATTTAAAATCATTTTCTGATGCATAATCAATTCCTTGGTAAGAAATCCCATAACCTTCAGTATATCTGTCTGGAATGTAATATTCAAGATGCTCATAGTAATTTTTTAAATAAGAATAAACCAACGCCACAGAAGTTGTCCCATCTACATCATAATCACCATAAATGAGAATTTTTTCGTTGTTTTCAATTGCCTGTTGCAATCTTTCAACAGCTTTACTCATATCCTTCATCAAAAAAGGATCATGAATTTCATCTAAACTTGGTCTAAAAAATATTTTGGCTTTTTCGAAAGTATCTACCCCTCGCTGAAGAAGAATATTGGTTAGTGTTAAATCTAAATTATTTAGTTCTAAAGATAATATTCGAACTTGTTCTGAGTCAGCTTGTTTTTTTATTTTCCATTGCTTTTCCATTAATCTTTATTCATCACCTTGGTTTGAACTCTAATGGATTCTTGATGTACTAGCTCTAACATTTTTTTTATAAATTCATCACTCAATCCAACTTTTTCAGCTAAAAAAGAACGATTTTTTAGAATTCTTTCCCATCTCTCTAATTGAAAAATGGTCACATTGTTTTTGTATTTGTACTCTCCAATTTTTTCAATAATTGCCATACGAGATGAAAATTTATTAATTAACTCCTCATCCAATTCATCAATAACTTTTCGTAACTGTTCTAATTGATTTGTGAATTCTGCATTTTGAGATTCTCTTTCGCGTACAACTAATGAATCCAAAATCAAATTTAATTCACTAGGAGTTAATTGTTGTTTTACATCACTTTTAGCTTCTGTTGGGGCTATATGGCTTTCTATCATCAAACCATCCATATCCATATCCAATGCTTTTTGAGCGGTCTGTTGTATTAACTCTTTATCCCCTGTTATATGACTTGGGTCACAAAATAAGGGTAACTCAGGACACATCAACTTTAGCTCAATTGGAATTTCCCACATTGGTTCATTCCGATAAGATGATTTATCAAAAGATGAAAACCCTCTATGAATAGCAGCTAATTTTGTGATTCCTGCATCATTAATTCTTTCTAATGCCCCGACCCATAAATTTAAGTCTGGAGTAATTGGATTTTTAACAAAAACTGGTATATCAACACCCTTAAGAGCATGTGCAATTTCCTGAACAGAAAATGGATTAACTGTTGTTCTTGCACCCATCCATAGCATATCAATATTATTTTTTAAACAAGCTTCTACGTGTTCTGCATTAGCTACTTCAGTTGCAACTGGCAATCCAACTTCTATTCCTGCTTGTTTCAACCATTTTAAACCTTGAGTTCCTACTCCTTCAAAATAATTTGGTCTAGTACGAGGTTTCCATATACCGCCCCTTATAATTGATACTTTATTGTATTTAGCAATTTCTTTAACGGTAGATAATACCTGTTCTTCAGATTCAACGCTACATGGTCCGGAAATAACATGTGGTGGTTTATTGGATAGCCAACTAGCCTTATCTGCTATATTTAACTTTAGCCTCACCAGTTGATTAAGCTAACGCTTTATTTTCTTGAGATTGTAAAAAGGACTTAACTGTTGTAATAATTGCTTTATCATCAAAGAAACATTCATCATAAAGTTCAGCTTGTGTACCGTGTTCAATAAACTTATCAGGAATACCTAATCGCTTAACCTCAGCTTTATAATTATTATCAGCCATAAATTCTAAAACAGCACTTCCCATTCCTCCCATAATAGAACCATTTTCAACAGTTATCACTTTATCGAATTTTCCAAAAACTTCATGTAGCAATATTTCATCAATAGGTTTAACAAAACGCATATCATAATGCGCGATATTAATGTTTTGTTTATTCAATTCTTCTGTAGCTCTTATAGCATATCTACCAATATCACCAATGGTTAAAATGGCTACGTCATCTCCATTCTTAATCCTTCTTCCTGTTCCAATTTTTACCTTTTTAAAAGGGGTTTTCCAATCTATCATTGTTCCTGTTCCTCTTGGATAGCGGATTGAAAAAGGACCATTATTTTCTGCTTGCGCAGTAAACATTAAATTTCTCAATTCTTCCTCATTCATTGGTGCAGAAACAATCATATTAGGAATACACCTAAAATAAGCCAAATCAAAGGCTCCATGGTGTGTCGGCCCATCAGCACCAACTAACCCTCCTCTATCTAGGCAAAATACAACAGGCAATTTTTGTAAAGCAACATCATGTATTACTTGGTCATAAGCCCTTTGCATAAACGATGAATATATATTGCAAAATGGAATTAATCCTTGTGTGGCCATTCCTGCAGAAAAAGTAACTGCATGTTGTTCTGCAATCCCTACATCAAAGGCTCTATCTGGCATTGCTTTCATCATAATATTTAATGAACAGCCAGATGGCATAGCAGGAGTTACTCCAACAATTTTATCATTTTTTTCTGCCAACTCAACTATGGTATGTCCAAATACGTCTTGGTATTTTGGTGGTTCAGGATTTTTTGGAGCAATTTTTATTATTTCGCCAGTATCTTTATTAAACAATCCTGGGGCATGCCATTTGGTAGAATCCCCGTCTTCCGCAGGCAGATACCCTTTTCCTTTTTCAGTGATACAATGTAAAATTTTTGGTCCAGAAATGTCTTTTAAATCATTGAACACTTTAGCCATGTAATTAACATCATGCCCATCAATTGGTCCAAAATACCTAAAGTTTAATGACTCAAATAAATTACTTTGCTTTAATAAAGTAGATTTAATTCCATTTTCTATTTTTTGGGCAATTGCTTGTGCATTTGGTCCAAACTTGCTCACCTTTCCTAATAAATTCCATACTTCATCTTTTACTTTATTATATGTATGAGAGGTGGTAATGTCTGTTAAATAATCCTTAAGTGCCCCAACATTTGGGTCAATAGCCATACAATTATCATTTAAAACAACCAATAAATTGGTGTTTTCAACTCCGCCATGATTCATTCCCTCAAATGCCAATCCAGCTGTCATTGAACCATCTCCTATAATAGCAATATGTTGTCTATTTTCCTTTTTATGTCGAGAAGCCACAGCCATTCCTAAAGCGGCAGAAATTGAAGTAGATGAATGTCCGACAGCAAAAGTGTCATACTCACTTTCAGATGGTTTCGGGAAACCACTTATTCCTTTATAAATTCTATTGGTATGGAAATTTTCTCTACGTCCGGTTAGTATTTTATGCCCATATGCCTGATGTCCTACGTCCCAAACCAATTTATCGGTTGGAGTATCAAAAATATAATGAAGTGCAACGGTCAGTTCTACAACACCTAAGCTTGCTCCAAAATGACCCCCTTTTTGTGAAACCACATCAATAATAAAATCTCTTAACTCCTTACACAATTGCGGTAGATCGTCTTCAGAAATTTTTTCTCTTAAATCCTTGGGAGTATTTATCTGGTTTAACAGCTTCCCTGTTTTATAATCAGTCATGTAATCAGATTATTACCTTACAAAGATAGTCAATATTTATCAATGAATTTAACTGTTTAACCAACAAGAAATTGTTGAAATAAATGCTTAAAAAAGGATGATTAACAAGATTTAACAGTTGGTAATTTTAATTATACAAGTTGATTGCTACTTTTTTTACATGTCTTTTACCGTCTGTTCCAATCGCAACAGCTACAATATAATATTGACCTTGAGGTAATAGATTTCCATTTTGATCCTTCCCCTCCCATATATCGTCCAACTGATTCATAAAATATATAGGCTTACCCTTACTGTCAGCAATTTGAACTGTAATTCTATCAATATTTATTCCTCTTACTTTAAAAAAGTCATTTTCACCATCTCCATTAGGAGTAATTACATTTTGTAATTCTTGCATTGAAGAGCTATAGTCTTTTTCTACAATGATTGTTTTGTAAGTATCTTTAGTATTGCCCTTATTGTCTTGTGCAGTTACTTTTACTCTATAAGTTCTTTCTTCAGTGAATACGTGAGCAGGTGAATCACCATTAATCACCTCAGATCCATCACTAAAATCCCAAAAATACTGAACTCCATTCCCTATAGCATCAAACTGAACAGTAAGTGGGGCTTTACCAGAACTTATATTAACGTTAATACTAACATTTAGATTAATTGGCTCTGCTTCTTTAACAGCTGGAGGGTCTGCTTTAGGTTTAGTAGTTCCTACTTCAGGTTGACTACTATTTTTTGAGTTTTCCTCAACAATCACTGGATTCTCAGAAGGTATAGGACTTTCATTCTTGCCCTTTTCAGTATTGTTTCCTATTGAATGCCTCTCTGTTTTATTAGATTTAATGTTTGTGTTATATTCGTTAATTACATCTTCATTCTTTTCAGAAACTTCATTAGTAATAACTTCTTTTTGGATTTCTGTAATCGGAGTAACCAATTCTTTAGTTAGCTCAACTGAATCATCCTCAGTAACAACATTTTCTGTAATTGAGATTCCCTCATCTTTAAAAAGACTTGG
>JBFIEB010000001.1:0-39781 GCA_041603555.1 Vicingaceae bacterium | reverse complement strand
CCCTTGCCACAAGCTGCATCTAAAAAAAAGCTATTTTTTGAAGGATTTAAGTGATGAATTAAATTGGAAATAAAGATTTTTGCTTCATTATCGTCTCTATCTTTATATAGGATGTGATAGTAGGGGGAATTAAACCAATCTTCAAACCACTTAATACCTTCTTTATTTTTCATAAGACAAATGTAGTTATAGTATGTGTTTTTACATATTAAAGCATGTAATAAATTGCATTGAACATTGGTGTTTATATACTGAAATCAGTACATTTAATACCCATGTCAAGCATTATCATTTTTATCTTATTTTTTACCACATTAAACTTGTTTAATTCAATCAAATTAATATCTTTGAAACTGTAATCGGAAGTGCATATAGATAATGGATAATATACATGACTTTTATAATAAGATGGAGCAGGGTAACATTATGTTATCGTTTAAGGGTGAAGTCACGTCAGATCTTCTAACTTCTATTCTTCAGATTATGGAATCTAAAATGGAGACTTTAGAAGAGCCCCCAAAAATCAAGAAGAAAGTTTATAATATTTTAGTCGAATGTTTACAGAATCTTTATCATCATTTAGATGATGATGATTTTAAAACCAAGATAAATGAAAAGAGTGCTTTGTTTATGATTAGAAAAGAGGAAGGAGAATATTCTATTATGACAGGTAATTTCATAGCCTCTGAGAATGTGGAAATGATGAAGGCAAGATTGGATAGAATCAATGAGATGGACAAAGAAGAATTAAAGGTTTATTACAAAGAAGTTTTGAATAATGGAGAGATGTCAGCAAAAGGTGGAGGAGGATTGGGTATGATTGATATTGCAAGAAAATCGGGAAAGAAATTGGAGTATAATTTTGTTGAGGTAGATGGAAGTTATTCGTTTTTCAGTTTAAATATAAAAGTAGCACAATAAATATAAATTATAGAATGGAAGATTTAAAAATAGAAGGCTCACCTAAAACGCCTACAATTGAATTTAGTTCAGGGTCTGGTTATTTATTAATAAGAGGGAGATCTATTCCTGAGAATTCAATTGAGTTTTATAAGCCTTTAATAGAGGTCTTAGAGTCCTACAACAATAATTCTCAAGCTAATACGAAGGTTGATATACAATTGGAGTATTTCAATACTAGTTCATCTAAATGCATTTTGGATGTGTTTAAAAAATTAGAAGCTATTAATTCTGGAAGTAGCGAGGTTGTTATTAACTGGTACTATGAAGAAGATGATGAAGATATGCTGGAAGCTGGAGAAGATTATCAAGCCATTATTAATATTCCTTTTAAAATGATTGAAGTTGAAGAAGAATAAGAAGAATTCTATTTAAATATTTTTATCGAAAAAGCCATGATTCAGTCATGGCTTTTTTGTTATTGTCCTTTTAGCTTAAAAAAGCAGACATTTTAGATTTACTAAACTCAACAGAAATATGGTTTTGAAGAGTAGTGGATAAAGATAATCCCACATAGTGTGTGCCTATAGGGTATTTTTTATAATTCCTATCAACCAATACGACTGTGGACATTCTTTTAATTGAGAAATCTAGAATATATTTTACACCATAAATAAGTGCTTTTCCAGAGTTCAAAACATCATCTACCAATATAATAACCTTATTATTTAGTATATCAGAAGGCATATCAAGTGCACCCTTATTTTCTATAGGATTTTCTTTATCAATAGTTAATTTAACTAATGTTATTTTGGATTTAGATATCATATCTAATCGGTCAGCCAATTTATTAGCAAATAGATACCCTTTTTTTGCGATACCAACAACTATAATTTCTTTTTCTGAATAATTGTCTTCATATATCTGATAAGCCATTCGATTAATCTTTTGATTAATCTGCTCATCATTAAGTATTAATGTTTTATTGCTAGGCATATGAAGTGTAATTAATTAATTTTTATCTTCTTGTTCTGAAATATAACTAAATCTCCGGTTCTCAACTTTTTACGTTTTCGATATTCAGTTACATGATTACAACGAACTAATCCTTCTTCCACAGCTATTTTAGCTTCAGCGCCAGATTCAACCAAGTTTAAGAGTTTTAATAATTTAATGAGTTCAATATAATCAGTTGATGGGGAGAATTCAATAATTTCCATTATTGCTCGTATTCTGGATTTAAGAAGTTCTTTACAGATAGGTTAAATTCTTTGGGTGTTTCAAAGAAGGGGTAATGACAACTCTTTTTTATTACTTCTAGTTTTGATAAGGACATGTTATCATGTATAAGTTGTGTTGAAGCAAATGGGACATTATCTAAATCACCATATATTATTAGGGTAGGTACTTGTATTTGATCTAACCCTTCAGATATATCAAAGTTAAAATATGTTTTTTCCAATAAACTATTTACAACCATTAAATTACTAGCGTTCGTTTTATTAAATTTCATAGGTTCATAGAGCTTGGATATATCTTTTTGGTTTACTAGATTAACTTTATCTCCAAGAGTAATTGCTTTTCTGAAGGTGTTTTCTTCCCTTTCTTCAAATTCTTTTGACATCATTGTTTGAACTAGCTCTTTAGTATCCTCTTCACTTCTTTTCTTTTGCATGTTACTAAAGGTTTGATCAAAATAATCCGAATTTCCTGGTGCAGGAGAGACTAGGATTAAATTATTCAAATTAGCAGAATATTTTTTAGCATATTTTAAGGCTAATAATGCACCCCACGAATGTCCGAGTAGGTTTAGTTTTTCTATTTTCAAGTAACCTCTTATAGCTTCTAAATCTTCAACATATGTATCAATGTTTATACTTAAAGTGTCATTTGGAAATTCAGTTTTTCCACATCCTCTTTGATCATAAAAAATTATTTGATGTGATTTTGCAAGGGTATAAAAATGTGGTACTAAGTAATCATGAAATAGACCTGGTCCTCCGTGTAAAACAACAATTGGATCGCCACTTCCCATCTTTTCAAAATGATGTTTAACGCCATTGATTTCGACTGTTTCATGTGTAGATTCAACCACTGAAACTTCATCTTGGGTACCATTTTCTTTATTTTCAGAGCTACCACCACAATTGCTTAATAGTATGACTGAAGAAAATAATAATAAAGTAAAAAATACCTTTTTCATATATCAAAAAATATAAAGTTTGGGCTCAAAGATAACAACAAATAATTAATTTAAAAATTAAAGTATTTTGAGTTCATTTATAGTCTTTGCTGGGTTTTCAGATTTAAAAACGAAACTACCTGCGACTAAAACATTAGCTCCACAATCGAGTAATTTTTTGGCATTATTAGAGGTAACACCACCATCAATTTCAATTAAGGCATTAGATTTTTTTTGAGTAATCATTTCTTTCAAGTCAATTACTTTATTATACGTATTTTCAATAAATGACTGCCCACCAAAGCCTGGGTTTACAGACATAACGCAAACCAAATCGATTTCTTGAATAATATCTTTTAGCACATTTATACTGGTATGTGGATTTAAAGCAACTCCGGCTTTCATTCCTGCAGCATGTATTTCTTGCGTGGTTCTATGTAAGTGATTACAAACTTCATAGTGGACGGTTAATATGTCCGCTCCTACAGCTGCGAAATCATTAATGTATTTTTCTGGTTCAACAATCATTAGATGCACATCAAATGGCTTGTCTGAATATTTTTTAATAGCTTTTATCACAGGCATACCAAAAGAAATATTTGGAACAAAAACACCGTCCATTACATCAATGTGAAACCAATCAGCATTACTTTTATCAAGCATTTCACTTTCGCTTTGTAGATTTGAAAAATCTGATGCTAAAATTGATGGAGCTATTAAATGTGACATAAAAATTAAGAATTGTTTTACAAATTTATAAAAAGAGTAGGTGGGTTAAAATTAAAAAAGCGAATGTTTTCAACATTCGCTTAAATTAATTGAGACTTTTGAACTTATCCTAAATAGGATTTTAATAGTTTGCATCGAGATGTATGCTTTAATTTTCTCAATGCTTTTTCTTTTATCTGCCTTACTCGCTCTCTTGTGAGTTCAAATTCTTCGCCAATTTCTTCTAAAGTTAAAGGTGATTTACAATTAATTCCAAAATACATTCGCAAAACTTCAGCTTCTCTATAAGATAATGTAGAAAGAGAGCGCTCTATTTCATTTCTTAAAGACTCAGTCATTAACTGTTTATCAGGATTTAATATGCCCTCATTTTCAGTTAATACATCTAACATCGTATTGCTTTCTTCTTCAGAAGACAAAGGGGCATCAACAGAAACATGTCTTCCAGAAATTGTTAGGGAATCTTTTACTTCATCAGAGCTTATTTTTAACATTTCTGCAACTTCATCAACAGAAGGTTCTCTCTCGTGTAATTGTTCTAATTGAGAAAATGTTCTGTTTATTTTAGTAATACTACCAATCTTGTTAAGTGGTAATCTCACTATTCTTGCCTGTTCGGCAATAGCTTGCATTATACTTTGTCTTATCCACCAAACAGCATAAGAAATGAATTTAAAACCACGTGTTTCATCAAAACGTTGAGCGGCTTTAATCAAACCAATATTACCTTCATTAATTAAATCAGATAAATTTAAGCCCTGATTTTGATATTGTTTCGCTACTGAAACAACAAACCTTAAATTAGCCTTTGTTAATTTTTCTAGAGCATCTTTATCACCATCCCTTATTAATTTGGCCAATTCGGCTTCCTCTTCTGCTGTAACTAATCCTACTTTTGAAATATCATGAAGGTATTTATCTAATGAAATTGTTTCGCGATTGGTAACCTGCTTCGTAATTTTAAGTTGTCTCATAAACTTGTTTAAGATGTTTTGTCTAACGTAAGATACGATTCATCTATTATAAAGTTACAGTTATCTCAAAAAGTTATAAATAAAAAGCCCTTTGTAACTATACAAAGGGCTTTTAAGACAATTCATGAAGGAATATTAGGCCTCTTGTCTCTCAGGTTTATCCAATAAAACCTTTCTTGATAATTTCAGTTTACCAGTTTTAGGATCTACTGCAATTAGCTTTACATCTATCTCTTCACCTTCTTTTAATACATCTTCAACTTTTTCAACTCTTTCATGTCTGATTTCAGAAATATGTAATAAGCCATCTTTACCAGGAATTATTTCAACAAAGGCTCCAAAGTTAGTAATAGACTTTACTTTTCCTGTGTAAACCTCTCCAACTTCAGGAATAGCTGTAATGGCTTTAATTTTAGCTAAAGCAGCGTCACTAGCATCTCCATCATTTGTCATAATAGAAACAACCCCAGTGTTATCAACTTCTTCGACAGTAATTGTTGCACCAGTAGTTGCTTGAATCTCTTGAATGATTTTTCCTCCAGGTCCAATTACAGCTCCAATCATTTCTTTAGGAATAGTAATTTGAACTATCCTTGGGGTATGAGGTTTTAATTCGGTATTTGGAGTAGCAAGTGTCTTAGCCATTTCACCTAAGATGTGCAATCTACCATCTTTTGCTTGGTTTAGGGCTTGTTCTAAAATTTCGTAAGGTAATCCATCTACCTTAATATCCATTTGACAGGCAGTAATACCATCTACAGTTCCAGTTACTTTAAAATCCATATCACCTAAATGATCTTCATCACCTAAAATATCGGATAATACAGCGAATTTGTCATTTCCACCATCAGTAATCAATCCCATCGCAATTCCAGATACTGGTTTCTTCATCTTAATACCAGCATCCATTAATGCTAATGTGCCGGCACATACAGTTGCCATTGATGATGAACCGTTTGATTCTAATATTTCAGATACTATTCTAATAGTATATGGATTGTCTTCGCCTTCTGGAAGCATTGGTTTAATAGCTCTTAATGCTAAATTACCATGACCAACTTCTCTACGGCTAACCCCACCTTTAAAACGGGCTTCACCTGTTGAGAAAGAAGGGAAGTTGTAATGTAACATGAATTTTTCAGATCCATCTTGAGTAACTTCGTCAATCATTTTGGCGTCCCTTTCATTACCCAAGGTAACGGTTGTAAGTGATTGAGTTTCCCCTCTTGTAAACAATGCAGATCCATGTGCTGCTGGCAAGTAATCTACTTCACTCCAAATAGGGCGAATTTCATCCATTTTTCGTCCATCTAATCTTTTCCCTTCATCCAACATTACTCTTCTTATGGCATCCTTCTGAACTTTCTTAAAGTATTGACTAATAAGAAATTTATCAGCTTGATCTTCTTCAGATAAAGTAGCTACAAATTCGTCTTTAACAGCACCAAACTTTTTTCCTCTAATTGCTTTATCAGCAATAGATTCTCCTGCAATAACATAACATTTGTCATAACAAGCAGCCTTAAGGTTGTTAAACATTTCATCGTTGCTTCTTTCATGATTATATTCTCTTTTAGTTTTAGCTTTTTCAACTTCAGCAGCAAGATCTAGTTGTAGTTGACATTGTTTTTTAATTTCAATGTGAGCTGCTTTAATTCCATCTAGCATTTCTGCTTCAGAAATTTCTAGCATTTCACCTTCAACCATCATAATATTATCCATAGTTGCAGCAACAATCAAATCAACATTGGAATTTTTCATTTGAGACGCACTTGGGTTAATCACCCAATTTCCATCTATTTTACCAACTCTAACTTCAGATGTTGGTCCATTAAATGGTATATCAGATACTGCAATAGCGGCTGATGCAGCTAAACATGCAAGAGCATCTGGTTTCACTTCTTCATCATATGATATTAATTGCACTTGAACTTGTGTATTCGAATGGTAATCATCTGGGAATAATGGGCGAAGTGCTCTATCTATTAATCTGCATACTAGTACTTCATTATCATTTGGTCTTGCTTCTCTTTTTAAGAAACCTCCAGGAATTTTCCCTGAAGCAGCAAATTTTTCTTTGTAATCTACAGTTAAAGGTAAAAAATCCATATCTTCTCCTGCATCTTTATCAGATACTACTGTTGCCAGCAACATAGTTTTACCCATAGTTAGTACTACAGATCCATGAGCTTGTTTTGCTAATTTACCTGTTTCAATTTCGATGGTCCTTCCATCACCTAATGCATAGGATTTTGTAATTCCAATTTTTGACATAATTTTTATTTGTGCACTTTCTGTGCGATTTATACTGAGATGCACCATGCATCTCTTGTTTTTAATTTATAATAAAAAAGGGGAGTACAATAAAATTGTGTGCCCCCCTAAATTTCATGATGTAAAATAGTACTGATTTCCAATACTTATTTTCTAATTCCTAATTCTTTGATTAACTCACGATACTTAACAATATCTTTATTCATGTAATAAGTTAGCAAACTTTTTCTTTTACCAACTAGGTCTAGCAACGCTTTTTGTGTCCCAAAGTCTTTCTTGTTATTTTTTAAGTGGTCAGTTAGATGGTTAATCCTGTGAGTAAATAATGCAATTTGACCTTCGGTAGATCCTGTGTTTTTTACATCACCACCAAATTTTTTAAAAATTTCTGTTTTTTTTTCTGCTGTTAAATACATGCCAAAATTAATTTTAATGTTTATTATGTATAAATTTTAAGGTTGCAAATGTATACAAATAATCTATATAACAGCCTAATTGTTAAATAATTTGATAGACAAGGAGATTTTTTCTTTAAGCTCGTTTCTTGATACAATGTAATCTAAAAACCCATGTTCTTGAACAAACTCGGATGTTTGAAAGCCTGCTGGTAAATCTTTGCCTATGGTTTCTTTAACAACCCTAGGACCTGCAAAAGCAATTAAAGCACCTGGTTCGGCAATATTTATATCTCCTAGCATGGCATAAGAGGCAGTGACACCACCAGTTGTTGGATCTGTTAATAATGAAATATACGGGATTTTCGCTTTGCTTAGCAGTGAAAGTTTAGCAGATGTTTTAGCCATCTGCATTAATGAGTAAGCGGCTTCCATCATTCTTGCTCCTCCGGATTTTGAAATCATTAGAAAAGGAGTTCTAGTTTCAATTGAATAATCGATAGCTCTTGCTATTTTTTCACCTACAACAGAACCCATAGAACCACCAATAAAACTAAAATCCATACAAGCTATAACAATATTTTGCTTATCTATTTTCCCAAACGCTGTTCTAATAGCATCTTTCAAATCACTTTTCTTTTGTGTAGCTGCAATTCTATCAGTATATTTTTTAGTATCTGTAAAGTTTAGTGGGTCTCCAGAAGTTAAATTTGAATTTAATTCTTCATACTTGTTATTATCAAAAAGAATCTTAAAGTATGCTTTTGAATCGATTCTTCCATGATATCCACAGTCAATACATGTGCTTAAGTTATCAATGTATTCTTCATTAGATATTACATTTTTACATTCTGGGCATTTAAACCATAAACCTTCTGGAGTTTCTTTCTTTTCTTTTGTAGGAGTAACTACTCCTTTTGTTCTTCGTTTAAACCAAGCCATATCCTTACATGTATAAAATTTCTAGACTATAATGTATTCACATTATTTAAATCTTCGAAAGCCTGTTTTAATCTAGCTTTAAAAGTTAATTCTCCTTCACGCAACCATTTTCTAGGATCATAATATTTTTTGTTTGGCAGTTCATTTCCTTCAGGATTACCAATTTGTGATTGCAGGTAATCTATTTTCTCAGTTATATAGTCTCTTACGCCAGCAGTAAATGCATACTGCATATCTGTATCAATATTCATTTTAATAACACCATAAGATATTGCCTCTCGAATTTCTTCAACACTAGATCCAGATCCACCATGAAAAACAAAATTAATTGGATTAACCTCTGTATTGTATTTCTCCTGTATATATTCCTGAGAATTTTTTAAAATAATAGGAGTTAGCTTCACGTTTCCTGGTTTATAAACACCATGAACATTTCCAAATGCTGCCGCTATAGTAAACCTATTGCTAATCTTGGATAATTCTTCATAAGCATACGCTACTTCCTCCGGCTGAGTATATAATAGACTATTGTCTACGTCTGTATTGTCAACACCATCTTCTTCGCCACCAGTAATTCCCAACTCTATTTCCAAAGTCATTCCTATTTTATCCATTCTTTCGAGGTAAGCTTTACAAATCTCAATATTTTCTTTAATCGGTTCTTCAGATAAATCTATCATATGAGAACTGTATAAAGGCTTTCCGGTAGTTGAAAAATGTTCCTCTCCAACTTTCAAAAGACCATCTATCCACGGTAATAATTTCTTTGCACAATGATCGGTATGTAGAATAACAGGAATACCATATTTTTCTGATAATAAATGTACATGCAAAGCACCAGCAATAGATCCGGTAATTGCAGCCTCCTGATTTTCATTATTTAATCCTTTTCCAGCATTAAAATGTCCACCACCATTAGAAAATTGAATAATTACAGGAGCGTTTAAATCTCTTGCTGTTTCTAGTACCGCATTTACAGAATTATTCCCAATAACATTCACAGCAGGAAGTGCAAATTTTTTCTCCTTTGCTAATTGAAATACCTTTTGAATATCATCTCCAAATACAACTCCAGACTTTATTGTTCCACTCATTTTAAATAAATTTAGGACATCAAAGTTAATATAAAATTAAAAGTTGCTGCCTTTCTTAAGTGAGAAATTAATAAAAATATTTATGAATAGATGTTTGATGATTCATTATATAATGTGAAGACAAGAATTAAAAGGGGTAACCTATACCAAGGTTCAAGGTGGGTTTATTCCAAATCAAATCAAACTTTTCAGGAGTACTACTAGCAGGGTCTTTTAATTTGGATGCTAAATCAAATCTAATTAAAAAGAAGTTGAAATCTAACCTTAATCCAACACCAACACCAATAGCAATATCTCTCCAAAATTTTTCTGGCTTAAATTCAGCTTTAGGTCGATTTTCATCTTCTGTTAAAATCCAAATATTTCCAGCATCTACAAATACTGCACCCTCAACAAGTTTTGTTAAATCAAATCGATATTCAGCATTTCCCTCTATTTTTAATTCACCTATTTGGTTTAGCGAATTAATAGTTAAACTATCTGCCAATGATCCAGGCCCCAATGATCGGGCTTGCCATGCTCTAATACCATTTGCACCACCTCCATAGTAACTTTTTTCAAAAGGAAGAACATTTAAGTTTTTATAAGGTACCCCAACACCAATATTAATCCTTTGTACGAAAGAGGTGGATTTTGATTGGGAATAAAACCGAAGATCTAAGTCTGTTTTAATAAATTGGGCATACCTAATGTTAAAAACTTTGTAGCTTTCAGTTTCAGGATCATCAAAGGGTTTATTGGTAAGCTGACTAAAATAGTATTGAATGTTTCCAGCAAATTCTGCATTAAATTTAAAATATATAAAATCACGAGACTTGTTAATGCTTTGGTTATTAAAAATAAAACTATAAGTTGTAGAATTAATAAAGTGGTCTTTGTAACTATTTAGTATAAATGGATTATTCTCCTGATCTAATTTTTCTTGAAATTCAGTTGTTGGTTCCAGATCAATTACACTAACATTTATAGGTGTTACGTAGTGCTTTTTATATTTAGACTCCTTCCAGAAATAACCAAAAGTAAATTGAGTTAGATTCCTCGTGTATTCTGGACGCTTTTGAAAATTTAGCAATAAATTCAAATTCGTTTTTGGGTTTGCCCTTATTGAGAATTTTTCTAAATTAATAGGTAATAAAAACCTTGGAAATTCAAGGTTTAATTCAGGTCCAAATTCTATCGTGTTGAAAACACCTAAAAAATTTGTTTCTTCTTCTTGTTCCTGGTTAATTAACTGTTGTATTTCCAGCCCACCATTTAACTTAGCAGTAAGATGTTCTCCTCCATGAAACAAGTTTTTATTTTGATATATTAGATTGCCTTCGACACCTAAATTCCCACCACTATTTGTACCAATACCCTCTATAGAGAAAGATTTTGTTAATGAAGGAGTGAGGAAAAGATTAGTGTTCAATTTATTGTTTCCAATGTCTTCGTAGGATACACTTATGTTTTTAAACAACCTAAGTTCAGATAAATGTTTGTAGGTATACTGTTGATTATCCAACAAGTACAGCTCCCCTTTTTTTAAACTTATTGCATGGTTAAGCATTCGAGGTCTATATTTCAGTTTATTACCGTTTGACGTATCAAATCGAACCATTATATTCTTAAAAGAAAGGGTGTCAAAATCTTCTTTGTCCTTATCCTTAAAGTTTTTACTTAAGTAAACATTGACATTGTTTATATTGTATTTACTGTGATTTGCCTCAATAATAGTATCATTAATTTGATCCTCTATTTTTTGTTTTTTAATATATAAGTAAACCGCTACTTGTTTATCGCCAACAGCAGTATCAACTTTGTATTTTATATATTCTTTGGTGAAATAATAATACCCCTGATTTTTCAGTTCTGTTTTTATTCTCTCTCTCTCAGCATCTAAAACATCAATATCAAATACAGATCCAGGATGGAGTTTTAAAATTGTTTTTAGAAGAAACAGTTGATTCTTTTTCATCGCCTCATCTTCCACTATGTAATCTGTTTTTTTTATAGTGTAGGCTTCTCCTGCCGTAATATTGTATTCAATTTTTATTTTGTTTTTATGAATTTTAGTTTTGTAGGAGACTTGATTATCAAAATAGCCTTTATTATTGACATAAATTTTTAATTGGGTTACAGATTTTTCTGTTAAAAGAGAATCATAAATTACAGGCAATTCCCCTACGTTTAACTTTATTTTATTTTCACTTTCTTCCTTAAATAAGTTGTTAACTCCTAAATGAAATCTGAAAAGACCTAAGATTTTTCTATTTGGTTTTTGTTTTATAATTGTTTCAATTTGATCCTGATTAATTTTACGAGTATCAACTTTTACCTTAGTTTTTTTTAGAAATAATTCGTTTGGCTTAACATATTTAGTAGGATTACAACTAGAAAAGAGTAAGATAATTCCTAGAAAGATTAAAGGTAGTTTTAAGTGGGTGATTATTGTTGGGTTATTATACAAACTTTCTATTTTACTATCTTAAGGATTTGCTTATGTTTGCAATTATTTATTTCAACGCAAAATAACAATTATTAATATTACGAAAATGAAAACAGGACTTAGATTATTAACTATTTCATTGTTATTAATTATTACTTTCAATGTAAGCGCTCAAGAAGACAAAAAGCTTACCAAAAAGGAAGCTAATACCTTATTGGAAAAAGCTGAACTTAATTTTGAAGACAAAAATTATATTCAAGCATTAGATCAATTTACTCAATTGTATAATTATAAGCCAAGTGATTTGTATTTCAAATTGATGATGTGAATATGCTACACTTATGATCCTGATCAAAAGGAAAAAGCAATTGAAATAATTGAGCAAGTTAAACTTACTAATCCTGAATATAATCTATGTAATTTTTATTTGGCAAAAGCATATGCGGTAAATTATGATTTTGATAGGGCTGTGAATTTGTTTAACATGTTTTTAGTAAACGCTACTGAAGAAGATGAGAGCCAAAAAGCACTTGCTGAGCAAATGATACATAATTGTAAAAATGCCAAGGAAATTTTAGCTGACACTATAAATGAAAATGTAGTCGAAAATATTAAATACCCAGTAAATTCTCAATATTCGGAATATGTTCCTGTAATATCTGCAGATGAATCTGTAATGATTTTTACCTATAGAGGGGTGAAAAGTAAAGGAGCTGATGAAATAGAGTTATCAATGGGGTCTGAAGCATACTTTGAAGATGTGTTTATTTCTTATAAAGAAAAAGGGGAATGGACGGAGCCAAAAAGTATTGGCGATAATATTAATACTAAAGAACATGATGCTCCTATTGGATTATCTGTAGATGGGCAGACATTGTTTATCTATAAAGATGATGGAGGGAAAAGTGATATTTATGTGAGTCGATTGGTTGGTGCGAATTGGACAAAACCTCAAAAACTAACCGGAGATGTTAATCATAATAAAAGTTGGGAAGGTAGCTGTAGTTTGTCTGCTAATGGAAAAGTGCTCTATTTTACCAGTGACCGTGAAGGAGGGTTTGGTGGTAGAGATATTTATAAGGCAGAATTGCAGGCTGATGGAAGTTGGGAAAATGTTCAAAATCTAGGGCCAAAAATTAACACAGCGTATAATGACGATGATCCATTTATACATCCAGATAATATCACTTTGTTTTTTAGTTCACAAGGGCATACAAGCATAGGGGGTTATGATATATTTTCGACTGTTTCTGACGGTTATGGAGGTTTTGATGCCCCAAAAAACTTAGGATTTCCAATTAACACAATTGATGATAATCGATTTTTTGTTTTAGCTGCTGATGGAAAAACTGGTTATTATTCAGGAGGTGGAGAAAATAGTATAGGTGAGCAAGATATTTTTAAAATTATAACTGGTAAAATTGACAAGCCTGTCTTGGCTTTACTTTTAGGAAAAGTATATTTTAATGATATTCCAACGGGTTCTGTAATGCATTTGTATAAACAAGTTGAGGGTGAGTTAGAAGGTAGTTTTGTTTCTAACTCTGAATCTGGCAAATATGTTATGGCATTAACTCCAGGAATTTATGAGATTGAAGTAGCCCTTGAAAGTGGTGAAACTGTAATGGATTCTGTTAGGTTAGATGAAATCAAAGAGTATGTTGTATTACATAAAGATTTTAGAATTTATAGTGATTCTAACTTAATTGTAGAAAACGACCCAACTTTAGAGGCTCTTTTAGCGGCTGAATTAAAGAAAGAAGGAAAAACTATCGATACATTATTTACGGATAATATAGTAGCTGATATTGAGCTTAAACCAATGGAAGCAGGAAGGTCATTTACGTTGAATAATATTGAGTATGATTTTGATAAATCTACATTAAGACCAGTATCTAAGGTTGAGCTTGATAGATTGATAGTTATATTGAAAGAACAGAAAGATATTAAAGTTGAAATTAGTAGCCATACTGATGCTAAACGTAATGTTGAAATGGCTAAAAGCAACTTCAAACGTAAAGGAATTCCTTACACTAAAGAAGCTCACGACAAAATGAGTAAAACCTACAATAATCGTTTGTCTCAAAGAAGAGCACAATCTGTAACAGACTATCTAAGCAAGAATGGTATTTCTAAATCTAGATTGGTAGCTAAAGGATATGGTGAAGAAAAACCTATAGCCGATAATACAAACTCTGATGGAAGTGATAACCCAGAAGGTAGACAAAAGAATAGGCGTACTGAATTTAAAGTGCTTGAGAGTAAATAATGATAAGTGGGAACCAGAAGAAGTTTGTTAATTCATTAAAACAGAAAAAATTTAGAACTCAGTATCAAGCTTTTGTTGTTGAGGGAGTAAAGATTGTAAGTGAATTAATGGGATCTGATTACCAGATTGAAACTATTTTCGCTACTAATTCTTGGGTCAATCCTTCATCAATTGAATATGTTGAAGTGTCAGAAAAAGAACTAGCTAGCATTTCTTCCCTTAAAACACCTAATGAAGTTTTAGCAGTAGTCAAACAAAAAGAAAATCAATTGATTGATATTTCTTCATCTTTAACTATTGCATTAGATAATATTCAAGACCCGGGAAATATGGGAGCGATTATTAGAACAGCAGATTGGTTCGGTGTTCAGAATATTATTTGCTCTAAAGATTGTGTGGATGTTTACAATCCTAAAGTGATTCAAGCCACAATGGGTTCTTTTTTTCGAGTGAATCTAATTTACACCAACTTAACCGAATTCTTTACTGATAAATTTAATTTAAACGTTTACGGGGCATTCTTAGAAGGTCAAGATGTTTACACAATAGATTTAAATTCAAAAGGAAGTGTTTTATTGTTAGGCAATGAGTCCAAAGGTATTTCTGATGTGTTGACTCCTTTTATTACTAATAAGATTGCTATTCCAAAATATGGAAATGCAGAATCGTTAAACGTGTCGGTTGCGACTGCTATTTTGTGTTCTGAATTTGCCAGAAGATAATTTTTGTCAGTCTAAAAATCTTTATTATCACTGTTTTTCAGTCATTATGTCATTAAAAATGCAATGGCATACACTTTGACTATACCCATCCGGAATAAAAAAATTTAAAAATGGCAAAAGGAAAAATTAAAGTAACAACGGAAAACATCTTTCCAATTATTAAGAAGTTTTTATACTCTGATCATGAAATATTTTTGAGAGAGTTGATTGCGAATGCAACAGATGCTACTAAAAAGCTGAAAGCATTGTCTTCTTTGGGAGATTTTAAAGGAAATATTGGAGACGATACTATTGAAGTTATCTTGGATAAAACTGCTAAAACTTTAACTGTAAAGGATAAAGGTATTGGTATGACAGAAGAAGAAGTAAAGAAGTACATCAATCAAATTGCTTTTTCTGGAGCCGAAGAGTTTGTCGATAAGTTTAAAGACCAGGAAGATGCTGCTGGAATTATTGGAAAATTTGGATTGGGTTTTTATTCGGCTTATATGGTGGCTGAGAAAGTTCAAATCATTACTAAATCTTACCAAGATGAAAGTGCTGTAATATGGGAGTGTGATGGAAGTCCAGAGTATAGTTTAAAGGCTCATGATAAAAAGGATAGGGGGACGGAAATCATTCTTTACATCGCTGAAGATTCCACTGAATTTTTAGAAGAATCAAGAATTAAAACCTTGCTAGATAAGTACTGCAAGTTTATGCCAGTTGCCATTAAGTTTGGGCAAAAATCTGAATGGGTAGATGATAAAAAAGGAAAAAAAGATAAAGATGGAAAAGTACCTCAAAAAGAGGTTAAAGTTGATAATATTGTTAATAATCCTTCTCCAGCCTGGACAAAAGCTCCCTCATCTTTAAAAGAAGAGGATTACAACAACTTTTATAAAGAGTTGTACCCTATGAATTTTGAGAATCCTTTATTTAACATTCATTTAAATGTAGATTACCCTTTTAATCTAACAGGAATTTTATATTTCCCTAAGATTAGTCCGAACATGGAAGTGCAAAAGGATAAAATCCAATTGTTTTCTAAACAGGTATTTATTACCGACTCTGTAGAAGGTATCGTTCCTGACTTCTTAACGCTGTTGCATGGCGTAATAGATTCTCCAGATATCCCATTAAACGTTTCTCGTTCTTATTTACAAGCAGATGGAGCTGTTAAGAAAATAGCTAGTCATATTTCTAAGAAGGTTTCGGATAAGCTAGAAGAATTATTTAAGAAAAACAGGGCAGATTTTGAAAGCAAATGGGATGACATTAAAATATTTATTGAATATGGAATGTTATCGGATGAGAAATTTGCAGAAAGAGCTGTAAAATTTGCATTGTATAAAACAACAGATGGTAAGTATTACACCATGGAAGAATTAACAAAGAAAATTACGCCTGCTCAAAAAGATAAAGATGATAAGTTGGTTTATTTATACACTAATAATGTAGAAGAGCAACATTCATTTATTAATGCTGCCACTACAAAAGGGTATGAAGTGCTGGTAATGGATACGCATTTAACAGCTCATTTAGTGGGTAAGCTAGAACAGACAATGGAGAATACCACATTTACCAGAGTAGATGCTGATACTATTGATAAGCTGATTAATAAAAATGAAGATATCCCATCTAAATTAGATGATAAGGAAAAAGAAAAATTACAACCTGTGATAGAAGGTGTGATGCCGAAAGAAAAATTCACAGTTCAGTTTGAAAGTATGAGCGAAACTGATCAACCAATGACCATTGTTCAACCTGAGTTTATGAGAAGGATGAAGGATATGAGTGCAGTTGGTGGAGGTGGTATGAATATGTTTGGTGGAGCTATGCCAGAAACTTACAACTTGGTTGTTAACACCAATCATCCATTAATTGGTAAAATTTTAGGTGAAAAAAATAAGAAAAAACAGGCTGAGCTTACGAAGCGAACGGCTGATTTAGCATTATTATCACAAAACATGCTAAAAGGAGAAGAATTAACTAAATTTATCAATCAAAGTTTAGAATTGATATAAACCTAAAAACGAGAAAATGAAAAAAGGATTAATTATTTTTATTGCAGTAATTGGAATATTATTAATAAGTGTATTTGGAATAATAAAATGGGCTAATGGAGTTTATGATTCTGCCATTAATAATCAAGAAACGACTATTGAAATGTGGGGAAATGTTGAAAATTCATATCAACGAAGAGCAGATTTAATTCCAAATCTGGTTAACGTTGTTAAAGGTTATGCCGAGCATGAGCAAGAAACATTAACAGCTGTTATCGAAGCAAGAGCAAAAGCAACCAGTATTAATATTGACCCTTCAAAATTAGATGCTGCTTCTATCCAAAAATTTCAACAGGCACAGGGTGGGATAACATCTGCATTAGGAAAATTAATGGTAGTGGTAGAGCGTTATCCTGATTTAAAGGCCAACCAAAACTTTTTGGAATTGCAAGCGCAATTAGAAGGAACTGAGAATAGAATAAATGTAGCCAGAAATAAATACAATGAAGCTGTAAAGACCTACAACTCGCACATAAGAGGAAAGTTTAGAGGCTGGGCATTATCCTGGTTTAGTGAAGAAGATGATAATTTTGAAAAGAAAGAACCTTTTCAGGTGGTAACAAAAGACGCAGAAATAGCACCTAAAGTAGAATTTTAATAAGATTGCTCTCATTGAGCGAAGTCGAAATGAAATAATTATTAACTTCTTTTTCGGCTTCGCTCAGAAAGCAGTTAAATCAAAATAAAAATGGCAAAAGATTTATTTACAGAACAAGAGCAGCAACAAATTGTTGCTGCTGTTAAAGAAGCGGAATTAAACACCTCCGGTGAAATTAGGGTACACCTGGAGCGAAAATGTAAAGAGGATGTATTGGATCATGCTGCATTTATGTTTGATCAACTGGAAATGCAAAAAACGGAGCTAAGGAATGGAGTGCTTTTTTACTTGGCAGTAGAAGACAGAAAACTGGCCATTTTAGGTGATGCCGGGATAAACCAAAAAGTTCCATCCGGTTTTTGGGATAACATTAGGGATTTTATGGTTTCAAATTTTAAAAATGGTGAATTTACAAAAGGTCTTTCTGAAGGAATATTAATGGCCGGAGAACAGTTAAAACAACATTTTCCACATAAAGGACATAATGATTCGAATGAATTAACCGATGATATTTCATTTGGAAAATAATTAAAACCATCCTCGCTGCACACTGAGCGAAGTCGAAGTGTTGTTGCGAGGTCTGTTAATAAAAAGATACCGGAACAAGTCCGGTAATAATTATGAAAAAAATACTATCTATATTATTACTGTTAAACATTTTTGCAAGTTCAAATGCTCAGGATTGTTTATTGGACCAAAAACCAGTACAAAATTTAGTGCAAGATTATGCTGAAGTAATGACAGATTCAGAAGAACAAGACTTAAGACAAGCTTTGATTGCTTTTAATGATACGGTTTCCAATCAAATATTGGTGGTTACTGTAACTGATTTATGCGGTTACGAAAAATCAGAGTTTACTTATACATTGGGTGAGAAATGGGGGGTAGGGCAAGATGGAAAAGACAATGGAATTGTAATAATGGTAAAACCCAAGGAAATTGATGGGAGGGGAGAAGTGTTTATTGCCCCTGGTTATGGATTAGAAGGTGTTTTACCGGATGCGATTGCTAAGCGAATTGTGGAAATGGAAATGATACCTCGTTTTAAAGAAAAGGATTATTATGGTGGGATTGAAAGTGCAGTAAGTACGGTAATGTCTATTACTTCAGGAGAATTCTCTGCAGACGAATATAAAAGCAAATCAAATTGGCGTAAGATATTACCATTTATTGGGATTCTACTCATCTTTATTATTATAATGGTTATGAAAGCAGGGAGAACTCGAAAATATGCTTCAACTAATGGTATGGGGTTTTGGGCTGCTTGGGCATTGTTAAATGCAACCAACCGTAACCATGGAGGTTCTTTTGGAAACTTTGGTTCTGGAGGAGGTAGCTTCGGTGGTTTTGGAGGTGGCAGTTTTGGAGGTGGTGGAGCAGGAGGGAGTTGGTAAAAATTATTTATTTTAAGTGGGGTTGTCAGAATTCTTGAATTGTAATTTTAAAATGTATTTATTTCCCCAAATATGAGTGTGTTACTCAAATATATGTCAAAAGTCAAAAAAAAGTACTAATTTTGTGTCTAATATTAATTAATAAATTATAATAATGAGTAAAGGAACAGTAAAATTCTTTAATGCTACCAAAGGTTTTGGTTTTATAACTGAAGAAGGAGTAGATAAAGATCATTTCGTACATGTATCTGGTTTAATTGATGAAATTAACGAAGGTGACGAAGTTGAATTTGAATTACAAGAAGGTCAAAAAGGAATGAACGCGGTAAACGTAAAAGTAGTTTAATATATATTCTAACTTATTCAAAGAACAAAGCCCATCATAGATGGGCTTTTTTTTATTACCTAATTTTTACTCTTTGTTCAAAAAAAGTTAATTACTTTTTAATTAGTCAACATAATGCAAGCAATACCTTTTTTAGTTTTGTATTCTAAAATTTAATAGATTATGCAAACAAATGCGATTAAAGAAACTAATTTCAATTTCCCTGGTCAAACAAAGTATTACAAGGGAAAAGTAAGAGAAGTGTATACCATAGATAATGAATTATTAGTGATGATTGTTTCGGATCGAATATCTGCTTTCGATGTGGTATTACCTAAGGCTATCCCTTTTAAAGGACAAGTCTTAAATCAAATTGCTGCCAAGTTTTTAAAAGCGACTGAAGATATTGTTCAAAATTGGGTAATAGATGTGCCAGACCCGAGCGTTACTATTGGAAAAATGTGCGAACCATTTATGGTGGAAATGGTAATAAGAGGTTATTTATCTGGCCATGCTTGGAGGGAATATAAAGAAGGGAAACGTATGATTTGTGGAGTTGTTATGCCAGATGGAATGAAAGAGAATGATAAATTCCCTCAGCCAATTATTACTCCAACAACTAAAGCTAGTGTTGGCCATGATGAAGATATTAGTAGAGAAGAAATTCTTTCCCAAGGAATTGTATCTGAAGAAGATTATTTGAAACTTGAAGATTACACTAAAAGAATATTTCAAAGAGGAACAGATATCGCTGCCGAGAAAGGATTGATTCTAGTGGATACTAAATATGAATTTGGGAAGGTTGGTGATGAGATTTATTTAATTGATGAGATTCATACACCCGATTCTTCCCGTTATTTCTATGCTGAAGGTTATCAAGCACGTCAGGATGCTGGTGAAAAACAAAAACAATTATCTAAAGAATTTGTTCGCCAGTGGCTAATCGAAAATGGGTTTCAAGGTCAAGAGGGTCAAGTGATACCTGAAATGTCTGAAGAATTTATTAACGAAGTATCAGAAAGGTATATTGAATTATATGAACACATTACAGGTGATGCTTTTATAAAATCGGATGTTTCTGATGTGCTAAATCGTGTAGAGAAGAATATTAATAATGCTTTAACACAAAATGTATAAGTTTTAGGGAGAAGATGATGCTTCGCCTTAAAATTCATTTAATTTAATGTATATACATTAAATGTTTTTGTATATATTTGTAGTGTTAAACAAGAGTTATGCGATTAGAGGACGAATTAAAACAAGAAAAATTTCAATCTGAATTCCAAAAAGCGATACTAAACATATTGTTTACTGGTAATTGGTTAGAAGCAGATTCTAATCGTATTTTAAAACCTTTTGGAATAAGTACTCAACAATACAATGTGCTTAGAATTCTTAAAGGGCAAGGGAAGAATGCTATTTCTGTTAACAATATTATAAGTAGAATGATTGACAAAATGTCTAATGCCAGTAGGTTGGTAGAGAAGCTTAGACAAAAAGGACTAATTGAGCGTGTTATTTGTGAGCATGATAGGAGGCAAGTAGATGTAAGGGTTTCAAAAAAAGGGCTGGCGTTACTATTGGAAGCTGAAAAAGAAATGAGCAAGTTAGGTAATATAAAAAGTAAAATCAGTGAAAAAGAAGCAAAGATTATAAATCTAATATTAGAAAAAATTAGAGAATAAAAAAAATTAACCAAATATATGTATATACATATATTTTATAATAAAATTATGGCGATAGAAATAACATCAAAAGAACAACAAGCAAGTGGTGCATTTGCAGGTGGAGCTATTTTAGAAAATAAGCCAATAGGATTTCCTCAAGATGGAGGAAACCAACAACCTTATTCTAACTTGTTTTATTGGGCAAATGCTTGGTCAGATTTAGGAGGCTTAATAGGTGAGCATCCCCATAAAATGTTTGAAATTATGTCGTTTGTAATAGAAGGTGAAATTCAGCATTATGATAGCAAATTTGATAGATGGTTATCATTGAATAAGGGTGATGCTCAAATTATTCGCTCTGGAAGTGGAATTACTCATGCGGAACGATTAATGGAAGGCGGTAGAATGTTTCAAATCTGGTTTGATCCAAACATCAAAAAAACGATATCACAGGACGCCACTTACGATGATTATAAATCTGACGATATGAATTATGTGGAAGATGATGAGATTTCTTATAAACATTATGTGGGCAATGGGGGACCAATAGCTATGGATTCAGAAGGTGTTGAGATTAGAGAAATAACTTTTCAAAAAGGCAATTACCAATTTCCATTAAATGTAGATAAGATTCATTCTTTTTATTTATTGGATGGAGAAGTAAGTATTAATGGAAAAGGATTATTGAAACATGATTTTATAAAAGTGCAAGATGAAGGGGAATTAAATATAGTTGTGAATTTGGAAACAAGGTTATTTGAAATAGCTGTTCCAAAACAACTTACGTATCAAACATATTTAGAATTAGTAAACAATTAAAAAATGGAAGTAATAGATTTAATAAAAAAAAGATTTAGTCCGTATGATTTTACGGACAAAAAAATATCAGAGAAAGATCTAATGGTTTTATTTGAAGCAGCAGGAATGGCTCCTTCAGCATATAATGAGCAACCTTGGCGATTTATTTATGCCTTAAGACAAGATAAAAAAGAATTTAATACAATACATGAGTGTTTATCACAGGGGAATCAAGATTGGACAAAAAAAGTTGCTGTATTAATAATCACTGCTGTAAGTAAAAATTTCTCTCACAATAACAATACAAATAGAACAGCACAACACGATTTAGGTTTGGCTGTAGGCAACTTACTTGTTCAGGCTACATCCATGGGAATATATGTACACCAAATGTCAGGAATAGAGCTTCAAAAAGCAATAGATAAATTAAATATTCCAGAAGATTTTGAACCTGTAACTGCAATTGCTTTAGGATATTATGAAGGGAAATCGGGAGTAAAAGGAAGAAAAAGTGTCGCAGAGATTGCCTTTAAAGGAAAATGGAAATAAACAATGAGATAAAAGAATATTTTTCATAATAAATGTTATCATATTATATTATCTATCAATGTATTTTTATATGAAAATACATCGTGAAAAATTTATACATAATAAGCATTATAACATTACTTTTTTATTCTTGTGGAGTCGACAAAACGAAAGAAAAACAAACGGTTAAAGATTATGATGAAATTATAATCACTAAAGAAGAAACAAAAGAAATCGAAACAGCATATCCTGCTGGAAAGAAAATTTATAAAGCAACTTGTTTTGCATGTCATATGGGAAATGGAAAAGGTGTGCCAGGTTCATATCCGCCATTAGCTGGTTCTGATTATTTTTTAAACGATAAAAAGAAAGTAATAGAACAAGTCCTAAATGGTTCAGAAGGTGAAATTGTTGTTAATGGAGTAACATATAATGGTGTAATGCCACCTCAACCTTTAACTGATGAAGAGGTAAGAGATGTTGTTAATTATGTTTTGAACAGTTGGGGGAACGAATTAGGAGAGGTAACACTTGAAGACGTCAAAAATACAAAGCACCCAGATACAAAATAATTATTGAAGTTGAAAAAAATAACTTATTTCGAAAAACTTTCAATTATTTCTGTCTTAGATTTTATAGTTGAAAAATAGGAAAGGAGTTTATCTAATACTTCGTCAACTAAGGTGTCCGGACAAGATGCACCACTAGTTAAAATAATTTTTGTAACATCCCTGTTTTTAGGTAGGTATTGGTTTGTGATTACTCGATTTTTGTTGTGAAAATCGAAATGATGAATAACAGTTTGATCTTTAATTTCACTGGCGTTATTAATAAAATAACTAGGCAGTTTTTTTTCACAAAGCTCAACAATATGAGAGGTGTTAGAACTGTTATAGCCACCTACAACTATAGCTAAATCTGCATCTTCTTTTAATAGTCCTATAGTTGCTTGTTGATTATCATTAGTAGCATAACAAAGTGTATCTCTGGTGTCTGCAAAATGTTTTTTGTAGTTATCTTCCCCATACTTTTTTATCATGGTACCTTTCAGAAAATCTGCTATTTCTTGTGTTTCTGAAGCTAGCATAGTGGTTTGATTAACTACTCCGATTTTATCTAAATGAGCAAGGATATCAACGTTGGCAGAATATCTATTTTCAAACACCTGATAAAATTTTTCTTTACTAGCCTTACCTAATATTACATCTTCTAAAAATTGAGCCTCTTGGATGTCTTCTATGATAAGAGAAGGACCACTAGCATCACTATGAGAAAAAGTAGCTCGAGTTTCTTCATGATTGTGTTTACCATGAATTATAATGGTGTGGTTGTTCTCACCTAGCTTATATGATTGTTTCCAAACCTTTTCTACGAAAGGACATGTGGTATTATATTTTTCAGTAGTTAATCCAATAGATTTTAGTTTTTCTTCAATTTCTATTGTAGTCCCAAAAGCTGGAATTATTACTACATCATTTTTACTTATTTCATCCCAATTAATAAATTGATTACCTTCAGTATCCATAATGAAACGAATACCTTTTTCTTTTAAATCGTTATTAACACTTGGGTTATGGATCATCTGACTCAATAAATAAATATTTTTACCAGGATTTTCTTCTACAGCTTTGTAGGCCTTTTCAATGGCATTTTCAACACCATAACAAAACCCAAAATGTCGGGCAATCAAAAATTGTACAGAACCAAAATCAAGAGTAGTGGGTGTGAAATCTTTTTTTCTAGGATCATTATCCTTTCTAAGACCTTTTATGGTTGAAATGAAAGAGCTTTTATAATAATCGGGTATGTCAAAATTTTTCATAACTCATGAACAAATTTATACTTTGATTTTACAATAAACTATAACCAAGTTATTTTATTAAATAAATTGCTATTAATATATTGATATTCTTTGCTTTGTAATAAAATAAACATACTTTTGACGCTCTTAAAATTAAATGGCTGTATTTCAGTGTATGGCTTAACAAACTCCTCTCGTTATAACTGACTTTGAACGAGATACAAACGATTGAATGATGACAGAAGAAAAAGAAGATGCTGTAGAAAAAAAACCAGCAGCAAAAAAGACCACTACAAAAAAGCCAATAGCGAAAAAGGCTGCTACAAAAAAAACTGATAAGCCAGCTGCAAAGAAATCGGCACCGAAAAAGGCTCCTGCTAAAAAAAGCACTACACCTAAAGCTAAGAAAGCTGAAGATGTAAAAGAAACTCCAAAAGCAAAAAAAGTTGAGGCGGCTCCTAATGTTGAACCTAAGGTGGAAGCGATAGAAAAAGCTCCAGCGAAAAAAGTAGCATCTAAGAAAAAAGGTGATATAAAGCCTTTGGCAGATTTTGATTGGGATAGAGTTGGTAAGTATGAGGATTCTTATTCAGCTAGTGAGCAAAAGGAAATGGAAAAAGTCTATGACGAGACTTTAAAATCTATTGCTGAGCAAGAAGTTTTAGAAGGAACAGTAACAGCAAAATCAAACAGAGATGTTGTAATTAATATTGGTTATAAATCAGAAGCAGTAATTTCTATTTCTGAATTTAGATATAATCCAGACTTAAAAGAAGGTGATAAGGTTGAAGTATTTGTTGTAAGTCAGGAAGACAAAAATGGGCAATTAATTTTATCTCATAGTAAAGCGAGAGCTTTAAAAGCTTGGGATAAATTAAATAACGTCCTAGAAACACAAGAAGTAATTAAAGGTTATGTGAAATGTAGAACAAAAGGTGGTTTAATTGTAGATGTATTTGGAATTGAAGCATTCTTGCCAGGGTCTCAAATTGATGTTAAGCCTATTAGAGATTACGATGTTTACGTGGATAAAACAATGGAGTTTAAAGTTGTTAAGATTAACAAGGAATTCAAAAACATTGTAGTTTCTCATAAAGCATTAATCGAGGCAGAATTGGAACAGCAAAAGACACAAATCATATCTAAATTAGAAATAGGACAAGTATTGGAAGGAACTGTTAAAAATATTACTTCTTATGGTGTGTTTATTGATTTAGGTGGTGTTGATGGTTTAGTTCACATTACGGATTTATCTTGGGGTAGAATTAACCATCCAGAAGAATTTTTAGAATTAGATCAAAAGTTAAATGTTGTTATTCTTGATTTTGATGATGATAAGAAAAGGATTGCGCTAGGTGTTAAACAATTACAAGAACACCCATGGGATAAATTAGATGCAAAATTAGCCGTTGGAGATAAAATTAAAGGGAAAGTAGTGGTAGTAGCTGATTATGGTGCATTTATTGAAGTGATGCCGGGTGTAGAAGGGTTAGTGCACGTTTCTGAAATTACTTGGAGTAATCATTTAAAGCCAGCTCAAGAATTCTTTACTGTTGGTGAAGAAATTGAAGCACAAGTGCTAACACTGGATAGAGAAGAGCGCAAAATGAGTCTTGGTGTTAAACAATTAACGCCAGACCCGTGGGAAGGTGTGGATAAAAAATATACTATTGATTCTAAACATAAAGGAAAAGTGACTAATATATCTGATTTTGGAGTATTTGTTGCCTTAGAATTAGGTGTTGATGGATTAATTCATATTTCGGATTTATCATGGTCTAAGAAAATTAATCATCCTTCCGAGATTACGAATGTTGGTGATGAAATGGAAGTAGTTATCCTAGAGATTGATAGAGAAAACAGAAGATTAAGTTTAGGACACAAGCAATTAGAAGATAACCCTTGGGATGTTTATGAAACAGTATTTACTGAGGGCTCTGTTCAATCTGGAACAGTTACAGAAGTAACTGCTAAAGGGTTAACTATTGTTACTTTAGATCATGGTGTAGAAGGGATTGTAACGAAAAGAAACGCTGAAAAAGAAGATGGCTCTTTGCTTAAAGTAGGAGACAAGACAGACTTTAAAGTTATAGAGTTCAATAAAAACTCTAAAAAAATAGTATTGTCTCATACTAATATGTTTAAAGCAACAGAAGCAGAAGTTAAAGCAGAGAAGAAAACAAAAGCTAAGAAAGCTTCAACAGCAGTGAAGAAAATCAATGATAATGTCGAAAAGACTACGTTAGGTGATTTAGATGCTTTATCCGCTTTAAAGCAAGATCTTGAAAAAGGAGAGAAGAAATAATACTTCTAAACAAAACAACAAAAGCCTTTCTAGATATCTAGAAAGGCTTTTTTTATAAGAAAAAGTTTTTTCTAAATAAATATTATATCTTTGTGCTTTAATGAAGCAAAACGATCGAATAATACTAGATTCTACTCAGTTTGATCTTTCCATTAAAAGGCTAGCACATCAACTTATTGAAAATTATAACGATTTTAAGGACGCCATTATTATTGGCCTCCAACCTCGAGGTGTATTCTTAGCTAATAGAATTAAATCAGAGCTAAACGCGATAGATAAAAACTTTGATATTCAAACGGGATCATTAGATGTCACTTTTTATAGAGATGACTATAGAAGGCAAGGAAACCCTCTTATTCCGAATAAAACTGAAATGAACTTCGATATTGAAGATAAGAAAGTTATTCTGGTAGATGATGTACTCTTCACAGGAAGGACAATAAGGTCAGGATTAGATGCTATGCTTGCATTTGGAAGGCCAAAAAAAGTGGAGTTACTAGTATTAATTAATAGGCGGTATGAAAGGCATTTGCCAATACAAGCAGATTATATAGGTAAAAATGTGCATACCATTATTTCAGAACGAGCTAAAGTGAGTTGGAAAGAAACAGATGGAGAAGATAAAGTAACATTATACACACCGGAAGATGAGTAAATTAAGTGTTAGCAACCTCTTAGGAATTAGATATCTTACAAAAGAAGATATTCATCTGATTTTAAAAACTGCTGATCATTTTAAAGAAATAATTAATCGACCCATAAAAAAAGTACCATCCTTAAGAGACATTACTATTGCAAACTTGTTTTTTGAAAATTCCACTAGAACAAAACTTTCATTTGAAATAGCAGAGAAAAGACTTTCCGCAGATATTTTAAATTTCTCTTCATCAAACTCCTCAGTTACAAAAGGAGAAACACTTATAGACACCGTAAATAACATATTGTCAATGAAGGTTGATATGGTGGTGATGCGTCATCCCAACCCAGGAGCTGCAGATTTCTTGTCAAAACATGTTGATGCTAAAATTGTTAATGCTGGAGATGGAGCGCATGAGCACCCCACACAAGCCTTATTAGATGCTTATTCCATAAGAGAAAAGTACGGTGATTTGAATGGGAAAAATGTGGTAATAGTAGGAGATGTCCTACATTCAAGAGTAGCCCTTTCTAATATCTTTTGCTTGAAAAAACTAGGTGCTAATGTTAGGGTATGTGGTCCTTTAACCTTAATGCCTAAATACATTTCTTCTTTAGGAGTGGAAGTAATAACCAATTTGAAAGAAGCACTAAATTGGTGTGATGTTGCTATGATGCTGAGAATTCAATTAGAACGACAAGATATGAAGCTTTTTCCATCTCTAAGGGAATATTCTATGCTTTATGGATTGGATAAGAAATTATTAGATTCCTTAGATAAGGAAATTACAGTAATGCACCCAGGTCCAATAAATAGAGGAGTAGAAATAACGTCTGACGTGGCAGATAGTAAGCAATCGATTATATTAGAACAAGTACAAAATGGAGTAGCTATTAGAATGGCGGTACTCTATTTACTGGCAGGTAAAATAGAATAAAAAAAACAAGAATAATATGAAAGCAATAATTAAGACAGACAAAGGAGACATGACTCTAGAATTTTATGAAAAGGATGCTCCAAAAACAGTAGAAAACTTTACAACATTAGCGAAAAAAGGTTATTATAATGGATTAACTTTTCATAGGGTTATTCCTGACTTCGTGATACAAGGTGGTTGCCCAGATGGAACTGGAGCAGGTGGACCAGGTTACGAAATAGATTGTGAATTAGATGGCGAAAATCAATATCACGATAGAGGTGTATTATCAATGGCTCATGCGGGTAGAAACACTGGTGGATCCCAATTTTTTATTTGCCATAGTAGAAATAACACTGCCCATTTAGATGGGAATCATACTTGTTTTGGAAAAGTAGTAGAAGGGGAGGATGTAATAGATTTAATTCAAGGTGGTGATAAAATGAATAGCGTAGAAGTTATTGATTAATATAAATTACTTCAAAATAAAACCTTCAGCAGTTTGTTGAAGGTTTTTTGTTGTAAACTAAAAAACAAAGGGGGGGGTAATCCTTTTTTAGAAATAGAAGAATAATATTAAAATAAGTTTACTTTTGTGAAAAATTTTTGAATGATATGGCAAAATCGCAACAAAGCTTTAATAAGAAAGAAAAAGAGAAAAAACGTTTAAAAAAACGTGAAGACAAGAAGAAAAAAGCTGAAGAACGTAGAGAAAACTCCACCGGGGGTGGTTTGGACAACATGATGGCTTATGTTGATGAATTTGGTAACATTTCTGATACACCACCAGATCCAAATAAAAAGGTAGAAAAAATTAAAGCAAGCGATATTGAAATAGGTATTCCTAAAAAAGAAGTCGAGGAAGCATTTGATGGTGATTTAGAAGGTAGAGTTGACTTTTTTGATACATCCAAAGGCTTCGGCTTTATAATAAATACTAGAAATCAGGAGAAATACTTTGTTCATGTCAGTCAATTAATTGACGAAATTATGGAAGGAGACAAAGTGACCTTTGAACTTGAACAGGGTCTTAAAGGAATGAATGCCGTTAAGGTGAAAAAAATATAGATTTCTGGTATTTTGCTTACCTATTTTTAATCATCTTTAGGCTGCTGGTTTCATCTCCATTTGTTAATTGTAAAAAATAGACACCATTTTCATAGTTATTCATATCATAATTAAAAATAGTTGGGCCATTTAAATCACCTCTAAGGTCTTCAAATATCAACTTCCCTTGAACATCTGTTAAACGGACAACAACATTTCCTTTCGCTTTAAATGAAAGGTTGCATTGACTTATTACAGGGTTTGGAAATATTTTAGCTTCATTCCATTCAAAATCAAATTGGCCATCACCTACAGTACAGGTAGCTTGAAAAGCCATTTGCCAAACATCTTGTGACGCAATGTTAGCTATCATCATACAATCATAGGTTCCAGGTCCTACTGGAAAAGGTCCCGTTGGACCACCTGTAAAACTTCCAGAAAGAGGAGGGGTTGTCATTTGATTTCCTACTCCAAACTGAGCAAAACCAGTCAGCCCCAAGCTAAATTGATCTGTTATACTATAAGCTACTCCAAAAATAGCACAGTTACTTGGAACAACTATTTGAAACCTATCCTGACCATCATTTGGAGTGGTTAAAGTTCCTGCTATTGTAATAAACGGAGCAGCAACCGTAAATGCCGGGCCAGTCCCTGTTCCAGGAAGATCAGCTCCTTCAGTATAACTTTGTGAAAAGCTGAGATTAGATAAAATTAATGCTGTTGTAGTAAAAAGTATTGATAGTTTCATATGTAAAAATTTCAGTTTCACATAGAACGTAATTTTAAAACTTTGGGTTGCTTCTTAATAAATTAAAAACTTAATAATTCTGAAACAGCACCTTCAAAACGAGTTTTAGATAAGTGGTTCAAAGTAATAAACTCAGTATCATTTTCTCCAATTGTCACTTCTTTATAACCTAGTATTGCATTTTCATCTTTTACGGAATAAGCTAATACCAATACTTTTTCTCCTTTAGGAATTCCAGTCGCTTTATAATGACCTTTATGGTTTGAATCAGAGTAACAAGGCATTACAGAGTTAATATCTTTAAATACGATTCTAACAATCATTGGTTCTTTGTTATCTACCTTTACGGCCAATGTTGTTTTGTTTTCTACTTCATAAAAGCGATCACAATTGATCCAGCCAAGTTTTCCCGCAGACATTTCATAAAAATCTACGGCTCTTTCACTTTCAATATATTCATCATCGTAAATTCCTTCATTGTCCCATTCACTTGCTATAGCATCCTTATTATTGATTTGCTTTCTAATATTATTGTATATGTTTTGTGGTAGGATTTCTTGTTCAGATTTTTTCTCTTCAGGAGTTTCAATTAAGGCTGTATTTTTCACTGCGGGTTCATCTTTGTTTATCGTCCAATCGATAATACCATCTTTTGTATCTCCATAATAGGTGAACATATCTGGGAATGATTTTTCAGCGGACATTTCAACTGTGTAGGATTCACCCTGACTTAATTCTAAAGGAATACCATTAAGGCTTGCCTCGATGTAAAAAGAACCTGCAGATTCTAACATTTTACCAGAAGCATCGGTAGTTAATCCAGAAAACACAAGCCTTTTTTTATCAAAAAATTCGTACAAGCAAATGCTAATATTTTCATTAATTACTATCACACCTTCTGAGTTAACAAATGCATTGGCAGGGAAATAAAAACGGGTTCCATGCTTTGAGGTAATCATTCCTCCTGTTGCAGTATTAAAAGGGAAACATTCCTGAATATCTTTATCTAAGGTAATTTCTCCGCTAGCAGTAAGCCTCCCAACAGGTTTGTGTAACCATAATGATGGCATTTGACCGCCATATTTTACGAATACATTTTGAGGGTCAACATCCTGATTATTCATATAATATGTAATTACAGAAGCTGCTCTAGCTTTAACTAAGCGAAGTAATTTGGATTGCTGATAAGCAGCAATTTCTTTTTTATTAATCAAATTAAAGCAGTGGTAATTTTGATTACTCATATTATGATAAACACTATCAAGCATTAACTGTTCTTGAATTGATAATCCTTTTACATAATTAAAAGTGAAGGTAGATCGGGTAGCGTTTTGAGCCTGTACATTAAATATTGCGCAAACAAAAACACTACAAAGAAGAAGGTTTTTCATGGTACTGCGTTTTAAAGTTAAATATGCCTTTGAATATATAACAAACGGTAAGCAATTGTTAATTGTTGTGGTAATTGAGTTTTTGGTTGTCATAATATATATATTAATATTTTTTACTAAGCTATGAGACATTTAAATTTTATTCAAGTTAGAATTAGTAAACAGGTTATCTTAATGAGTTAACAGGGTATTTGTTATAGAATAAGTGTAGTTATGATTAATTTTGTTGGATGGGAAAAGTAATTGAAATAGCTACTCGAGAAAAAAAAAGATCACCTATGGTGGTTTACGCATCTGCAAAAGTGTCATTTGATAATGGTGTAGGTGATGATTCTAGAGGTTTAATAAAAGGGGATAGACAAGTAACAGTAATGACTAAAGAAAGTTGGGAGGAAGTATGTTGGGAACTTGGGCGAAAATTACATTGGACAACTCGAAGAGCAAATATCTTAATCGAAGGAATAAATCTTGAAAACACGATTGGGAAAGGATTAAAAATTGGCAAATTTTATCTAGAAATTACAGGTGAATTAAACCCTTGCCATAGAATGGATGAACAGATTGAAGGGCTTACTAAGGCACTAATACCAAATTGGCGAGGTGGAGTAACTTGTAAAATTCTTAGTGAAGGAATCGTTAGTGAAAAAGATAAAGTTACGCTCTTAGAAAAAGCAGACTAGCTAAATTTGTTGTTTGTTTTCTCTTCAATGGATTTGAGAAAAATTAAGTAATTTAGTTTTGTTATAATTCTTTCAATTTACACTAATGAAAAAGTTAATTTACTTCTTTCTCTTCTTTTTATCTTCTGATTTAGTGTACTCTCAATTTACTGATTCAAATTTACCTATTGTTGTAATTAACACAAATAGTCAAACTATTGTTGACAACCCAAGAATAGTTTGTGATATGGGAATAATATGGAATGGATTAGGAAATAGAAACTATTTAGTTGATCCATTTAATAATTATAATAATAAAATAGCGATAGAAATTCGTGGCTCTACATCTCAACAATATCCTAAAAAAAGTTATGGTTTTGAAACACAAGATTCTTCAGGGTTTAATAACAATGTGAGTTTATTGGGGCTTCCAGTTGAAAATGATTGGATACTTTATGGTGCTTATCCTGATAAATCATTAATGCGAAATGAGATAACTTATTCCCTTTTTTCTCAAATGCAACCGTGGTCACCTAGATATGTATATTGTGAGTTAGTAATTAATGGTCAATATTTGGGAGTTTACAGCTTGATTGAGAAAATTAAAAGAGATAATGATAGAATTGATATTGCTATATTAGACAGTAATGATACTGCAGGTGACTCCCTTACAGGTGGATATGTCATTAAAGTTGATAAATTAACTGGTAGCAGCAGTACACCATGGGTCTCTCCGTACCAGCCAAAAGTTAAGTTTCTGTATCATGATCCTCAGTATGCTGAACTTAAACCTGTGCAAAGAGACTACATCAAAAACTATGTAATAGATTTTGAAAATGCGGTTTATGGACCAAATTTTACGGATACAATTTTAGGCTATAAACCATTTATAGATGTCGGCTCTTTTATAGATTTTATGTTGATGCAGGAGCTTGGAAGAACTGTTGATGGTTATCGCTCTAGTAGTTTTATGTACAAAGATAAAGATAGTAAAGGAGGTAAATTAACATGTGGTCCGATGTGGGATTTTAATCTTTCCTATGGTAATGCAGACTACTGTGCTGCTTTTGATACTACTGGATGGCAATACAACTTTGCAAATGTTTGTCCGGCATTTTCTACTGAACCACCAGATTGGTGGGTAAGGTTACTTCAAGATACTACTTTTGCTAATGAACTTCAATGCAGATGGCAATATTTACGGCTTACCATTTTAGAAACTAATTATATTAATAGTTGGATAGATTCAATTGCACTATATCTAGATGAATCCCAACAACGAAATTTTGTGAAGTGGCCAATACTTGGCGTTTATGTAAATTGGAATTATTTTGTTGGAAACACTTATCAAGAAGAAGTTGATTATTTAAAATGGTGGTTTGAAACAAGATCATTATATATGGACGCCAATTTACCAGGCAATGTTAATTGCATTTTTACTTCTGTGGAAGATAATTTCTCTACTAAAACATCCTTTTCTGTTTATCCGAACCCAACCAATGGTATTCTTTTTACAACAGCACCGAACGATGCGGTTATAAAGTTTTTTGGGGTAGATGGTAAGGAAGTCCATGTATACAGATTCGGTAGTAAAATTGACATTAATCATCTTAAAAGAGGTTATTATTTTCTTATTATTAATAATCAAGCTTTTAAAGTAATTAAGCAATAGTTAGGGAGTAATGAATAATCAAGAAGTAACTATTATTTCATTTAATGAGAAGTATTCTGATGATTTTGCTAGACTCAATTTTGAATGGCTGGAGAGGTATTTTTATATAGAGGACTACGATAGAGAAATATTGACTAATCCTAAAAAATATATTCTGGATAAGGGTGGTTATATACTCTTTGCCCTAATAGGCGATAAAGCTGTGGGAACGGTTGCACTGATAAAGCGTGGAGAAGGTATTTTTGAACTTTCTAAAATGGGTGTTACTGAAGATTATCAAGGAAAAAGAATAGGAAAGCGACTGATGAATGCTTGTATTGAATATGTTAAACAAATTGGATGTAAACAATTGTTTCTAGATTCGAGTAGAAAATTAGCACCGGCTATTACAATGTATACTAAGTTTGGGTTTAAAGAAATTCCCGTACCTGAAGATACACCTTATGAAAGATGTGACATCCGTATGGAATTGGAATCATCTTTACTCAACTAATTTTTTTAATATTATACTATGGATAAAAGAACCTTTATAAAACAATTTTCTTTACTTGGAGCAACTGCTACTTTACCTTTTATGGATGTTATGGGACATATTATTGCAAAAGTAGAGCACTTGTCCCCTAAAGATTTGGCTTCTAACGAAGAGTTTTGGGAGAGCATCAGAAATGGTTATAAACTTAATCCAGATTATATTAACCTTGAGAATGGTTATTACTGTATGATGCCTGAAGAAACCCTTAATCACTATTTAGATTATGTTAAAGAGGTTAACTATAAAGCATCTCTTTATATGAGAACAGTACAGTCCAAAAACAAAAATAACGCTCGCCAAAAATTGGCAGAGATGGCTGGTTGTTCTTATGATGAAGTTATTATAACTAGAAACGCTACTGAATCACTTGATCTAGTTATTGGCGGATTGCATTGGAAAAAAGGGGATGAAGCCATTATGGCTGAACAAGATTATGGTGCAATGATTAACATGTTTCGATTAGTGAAAGAGCGGTATGGGGTTATAACTAAATCAGTTTTCTTACCTAATCAACCAAAAAATGATGAAGAAATAGTAGCGTTGTACGCTAATCAAATTACTGATAAAACTAAACTATTAATGATATGCCATATGGTAAATATTAATGGGCATATTCTACCAGTTAAAAAGATATGTGATATGGCTCATAGCAAAGGAGTAGAAGTAATGGTAGATGGGGCTCATGCTTTTGCACATTTAGATTTTAAAATCCAAGATCTTAACTGTGATTATTATGGAACAAGTCTTCATAAATGGTTAAGCGTACCTTTAGGTGCTGGATTACTTTATGTTAAAGCAGATAAAATTAAAAACCTATGGCCATTGTTTGCCGAAAACGAAATGCCAATAGATGACATTGATAGAATAAATCATACTGGAACAACACCTGTACACGTTGAACTAGCTATTACTAATGCGATAGACTACCATAATAAAATAGGAGGGAAGCGTAAAGAAGAACGATTAAGATATTTACAACATTACTGGACTAATAAAGTAAAAGATAATTCTAACATAGTTTTAAACACACCACTTGAAGCTAATCGGTCATGTGCAATTGCCAATGTATGTGTTAAAGGAATGAAATCAAGTGAAATGTCTAAAATCTTAATGGATACATATAATATATGGACCGTTGCTATTGATCGCCCTAATGTTCATGGGTGTCGAATAACCCCTAATGTTTTTACCTCAACAAAAGAACTAGATGTGTTTGTGGATGCCTTAAACAAAATGGCTGGTTAGTTTATTATTAAATAAATGGTCTAATATTTGTGGAAAAAATTGTTGAAATCATCTACTTAAAAAAAACAATTAAACCATGCAATTTAAGGTCTTATTATCACTATTATTTTTAATTTTTTCAATTTCAAGTTCTTTGGCACAAACCTGCACATCATCTGGCGGTGATGATGATACTGATCTTGATATAGAGCCCTATCAATTTCGATGTGGACATTCTATGATGTATGATAGAATGAAAAAAGCCTCGTCTGATTTTAAAAAAATTGAAAATTGTGATAATTATTGGGCTGATGGGACTTATTTTATCAACAAAGGGAAAATATATTATAGTAGTGAATATGGAATTCATGAACTTGTTGTAGGAGCAGAAGCAAAATCTTTTAGATGTGAAGATGGAACAGCAAGAGATAACAACGATATCTATTTTAAAGGCAAAGCTATTTCTGATATTGATAAAGCCAGTTTTAAATCAATCGGATTAGCCTATTGTTCTGATAATAAAACCGTTTTTTACAGAAATAGATATAATAAATTTGACAAATTATTAAAAATAGAAGAAGCTGCAGCAACTTCTTTTGAGCTTATCGGAGAACTTGAGTCAAACTATGCAAAAGATTCTTATTCAGTATATTATGCTGGAAAAGTAGTTGTTTCATCAGACCCAGAAAGTTTTGAAGTGTTAGAGTATGGGTATGCTCGTGATAAAAATTTCGTTTATTACAGTGGAGTAAAAGTTGAAGGAATGAATGGAGCCAATTTTAAAGTGCTGAAAGACTGTTTTTTAGGAAGTGATGGAATAGTTTTATGTAATGGGGGTAAAGTGCTTGAAAATAGTGATGCTAAAAGTTTTCGTGCTATTGAGTGTGGTTATTACAAAGACAATAATAATGTATACCTCAATGGAGCTATATTAAAAGAAATTGATAGCAAATCGTTTCAAATATTAACTTGGGGATATACAAAAGATAAGAATGGGGTGTATTGTGATTTAAAGTTAATTGATGGGGCCGACCCAACAAGTTTTAAGGTGTTGGGCAGGAAGCACTCAAAAGACAATAATGGTATTTTTTATATGAATCAAATCATAGATTGTGATTACAAAAGTTTTGAGGTTAATAACAAGGTTGACTATCTATCTAAAGATATAAACCATACTTACAAAAAAGGAATCCGAATTAACTAACCTGTTTTAGATTTCTTTTCTTCTTTTGCTAATCGCTTACAAATAACACATATCATTTGAAAACCAAGTGGTCTTTGAAGTCGCTTTACAATATACCCATATATTTTAGGGAATGCTCTACAATCTTCTCTGAAATGCCATGTGAGACTGCCTTTCGTTCTTCTAAATAATTGTTCTGAGAGTTCTGCCATAATCAACTTTTTTCAGTGTCCATCTGAAGAATTATACGAATATTACTTAAATTATGTTTCTAGATATTTATGGTATGGGGGGCGTGATAAAGAAATATTTGATTTAAAGCTAAGAAAGCATAATAATGGTTATTTCTGCTTTATAATCTTCTTGGTAATTATTTTTCCATTTGCTTCTATCTGTAAGAAATAAATTCCTATAGGTACATCAAGTTCTACTTGTATCTCATTAGTTGAAGTGTAACTCTTAATTAGTAATACCTGTCCTAAAGAGTTGCGGATAGATAGTTTTGGATTGGTTAAAACTGCATCAGATATGATGGTAATGTTCTCCCTAGTAGGATTAGGATAAATGGTCAAGCCAAAAGTTTTGTTTTCGCTAATTCCAATGGTACTACAAGAAGAACAAACAGGGTGTTGATAATAGACTCCCATAGCTACCCAATCGTAACAATCACCACCTCCATCGGGTACTACTCCAAAATTTGAGCTGGTTTGCCCAGAAGTAAAGTTTACAGTATCTAAATTAAAGTTCCAAAAATCATTTCGAAATGAAGTTGTTGCTCCATTTAAAGTAGCAGTATGTGTTGGAGGAACCACATTATCTTGCATGTCACCCACAATTATAAATGCTTCTCCGAATGTAGAATTGGCACAAATATTTAATCCATTCATAGTTTGGGTTTCAGCTGATCCAGTGTTGTTTGTCATATTACCATCATTAATTTGTAAAGTGCTTTGGTATATTGCGTTTGAATCTAAATAAATAACCATTAAGGTAACACCATCCACTGCAAGATCACCAATTGGCGATTCGAAAGTATAGGTGCCATTGCCTGTTATTTCTGAAGTTACGTCACCTCTGTAATTTTCAGAACCTCCAAGCCCCCAGCATTTATGTGCGCCAACACCAATTATTGTTCCAACCATATTAACTCCATTAAATGTAAAATTAGGATTAGGAGTAGTGTTAGAACAACCCCACCAAACGTAGGCCTGTAATATTGTAGCCGCATTAGGAATACCAAAAATAGCTAGTGCTGTAGGAAAACCAGATCCAGGATTTGAAGTGTAACGGGTGGTTGTCATATTTGAAGCTTGAACATAATTTAACCCACAGGCAGTATTATTGTATGTTAATCCCAAAAATCCACTTCCATCTTTATAGTTCTTTGCTTTTGTGTCACAAGAAGTGCCTTTTATTGCACTATCACAGGAAATAGATTGTCCATAGCTATGATAAGTAAAAAATGAAAAAAACAATATTACTGTAAAGTGTTTCATTCTTTAAATATACAAACTTTCTTTATATTTAGGCTATCAAAAATCTCATCTACATAGTATTGTTTTTTATTAATTTTCAAGTGGCTGCTCAAAATTTTGCAGACAAAGAATACTACTTGATAGATAGTTTGGTGCTTGATGAATTATCAGAGGGAGATAGAAGCTTATTGGAAAGTTCCTTAAAAAAATATCATTCAGCAAAAGATGATACCAGCAGAATTAATTCCATGGATGAAATTTGTGAAAACATGATGCATCCTATTTGGGAAGAATACCAGTATTTGCAATATGAGGAAATAAAAGCCAGCTTGATAAAACATGATGCTGGGAAGATTTCGTTGCGCCTTCAACAATCATTCTCGGGTGCCGTTAATAATCTAGGTTACATTAATCTAAATAAAGGGAATGTAGATATTGCCTTAGGTTATTATCAGAAAAGTCTTGAGCTTAGCCTAGAGCAACGAGATAAAAATGGCACTGCAGTATCCTATAATAATATTGGTTTTATATATACCAATCTAGGAAACATTTCAAAAGGATTGGAATACTTTCACAAGGCTTTGAAAATCTATGAGGAATTGGGTGATAAAAAAGGTGTTGCAGGATTACTTGGAAATATCGGTTATATTTATGAGGGGCAGAATGAGTTTGAACTTGCACTTAAGTATCATCATAAATCCCTTAAAATTGATGAGGAGATTGAGAATAAGCAGGGAATTGCTTTATCTCTTCAAAACATTGGAGGCGTTTATTTTAATCAGAAAAAACCTCAGTTGGCTTTGGATGCTTTTAAGCGAGCAATGGAAATTCATGAAGAAAGAAATGATATTAAGTCTGTTGCGGCTTGTTATACCCAATTAGGCATTGCTTATGAACAATTGCAACAGCTAGATACGGCTTTAATTTGTTATCAAAAGAGCCTGTCCCTTCGAAAAGAGGGAAGTGATAAATTAGAAGCTGCTACTGCCATTGCAAACATTAGTAAACTCTACCTAAAACAGGATAAGATGCTTTTAGCACAGGAGTTTGGGGAAAAGGCTTTTCGAATGTTTAAAGAAATTGGAGTGCCAGAAGAGATAAGTGAAACTTCTTGGATTTTGAGTAACATATACGAATCTCAAGGAAAAGGGATGCAAGCATTAGAAATGTACAAACTTTATGTACAAATGAAAGATTCCATTAATAATGAAGAGACTCAAAAAGCATCTATTAGACAACAAACCCAATATGAGTTTGAGAAAGCTCAGATAGTCAAAGAAAATGAAGCTAAAGAGCATGCAAGATTAGAAGCAGAAGCTACCGGAAGAAGAAATAATCTGCAATACAGTTTAATATTTTTAGGAATACTACTGTTGTTTGGAATTATACTCAGTTTAGGCTTTATCAAGGTGTCACCAAATGTTGCAGAAGGTTTAATCTTCTTTACATTCTTAATTCTATTTGAGTTTGCATTAGTTTTTGTAGACCCATATTTAAACAACTACACTAATGGTGAGCCTGTGTACAACTTAGCTGCTAATGCATTGATAGCCTTATTGATTTTCCCGCTGCATGCAATTCTTGAGAAACTTTTGAAAAAGAGAATAATAAATTGAAGCACTTTATCTGCATATTCTTGTTTCTAATCTCCTTTCAAGGATTTAGCCAAAATATAGTAAAGGTAGATTCTTTAAATATTCTAATTTCTTCAAGCATAGATGATTCTACTAAAGTGAAAGCCTATAATGAATTGATATGGCAATTTATGTATACGAACCCTGATACTGCATATAAAATTTCAAGTGCTGGGAATAAATGGGCTGCTGAACAAAAATGCTATTTTGGACAGGCTATTTGTCTTACTAATATGGGCATTGCACGTTACATTCAAGGTAATTATGAAAAAGCGATTGAACATTATGAGTCT